>LNEX01000249.1 GCA_001464165.1 bacterium Ga0077546 | reverse complement strand
CTTTTGTTCTCTCAAGTGAGTTGTAGAAAGATAGGTGCTCAAGAGCGGTCCAGTTTCTTACATGACCAATTACTTCTTTGACGCTAAATGTGACAATCTCAAGCCTTGAAATATCGTCTTTTCCAAATTTCTCGCAGAGCTTAGGATAGGGGGTGCAGACACATTGTAGGTAAAGTGAGACCTTTTCTTTGATTGGTACATCTATTGTTCCTACTGCTTTTCGTGGGACGTTAGCGCCCCAGTTGATGTAACCAATGTAGTGCTCTGGAAAAATAAAGCGTCTAATTGGGGCTCCCTGAGCATTGGTAGTCTGGAATGCAAACTGCTTATGCTTTTTTAGATGTTGTTTGAGTACGACTAAATCAGGATCTTGACTCATCATCGCTCGCTCATCACTGGGTTTGTCTTCTACTTCAGTCTCGTCTGCTGACTGTTCTGCATTCGGCGGATTACCTGCCCGTGTTAAAACACCTTTTGCTGCAATGCATATGCTGGTGGCACCAATGGCAATCAATACGATTGCTGCCGCTATGGCTGCGGTAGCCGTCGCGGAAAGCTTTGGTTGACGGTTCTTTGATGTGGGCCGGGGGCTGCTGTAGCTTTTTTCTATTGCTTCTTCTTTGAAGTTGCGACTTGCTTCCGTGCTACTTTCAATTTTTTCAAAGCCAATTGATTTGCCAGCTGCTACGCGACTTAGATCGTGACCCAATTGCTTCATGCTCTGATAGCGGTCCTCTACATTTTTCTGGAGCATTTTTGCTACGGCTGATTCAAGTGAACTGGAGAATTTTCCTTCAGGGTAGACACTATTAAGCGATGGCGCTTCGTTGCTTTGATGCATCATTATTGTCTCAAAAGCATTGGCACCGCAAAATGGCGGTATGCCTGTCAGGGCCTCGAATAGCGCGCAGCCAAGCGAGTAAATGTCAGAGCGATGATCTACCGTTTTGCCTAAGCTTTGTTCTGGGCTCATGTAATACGGAGTACCAAATACGGTGCCAGCAGCGGTTTTGTTTTGGCTGTTAAAGGCCCCGCTTACACCTCTGGTAGAAAGCCTGGCAATGCCAAAATCAACTAACTTTACTTTGTCTATGTTCATTTCGTGCAGCACCATCACATTTGATGGCTTGATATCGCGGTGAATAATTCCTTGTTGGTGAGCCGAATCGAGTGCATCGGCCAGCTGTATAAAAATTGGTAGGACCCTTGCTTGAGGTAAGCGATGATTGGCTTTGATTGCTTGCGACAGTGATTCACCTTCAAGTAAATCCATTACATAGTAGGGACATCCCTGAGCGTCAATTCCCATATTGTGAATGCCGACTACTCCCGGATGGTGCAGTCTGGCTAGAGCCTTAGCCTCTGATTGAAAGCGCGTCCAGCTCTCGCTGCTTAATTTGTCTGCCGCAAGTATTTTGAGGGCGTACTCTTTACCAAGTATCAAATGCTGGCAGTGAAAAACCACGCCCATCCCCCCGGCCCCTAGGAGTGAGAGAAGCCGGTAGGAATTGTCGATTATGTCGCCAGTGGAGTAGACCTTTGTTATTCCGTTACCCATGGGTAGCGAAGCTGTTTGCGCCTGACCCGACAGTCTTGTCGAGTCGAGGGCAAGCATGTGTATGGTGCTCCAGGTTTCTGATAGCGCTGGTTTTTGAGATGGCGCGACTGGGCCACTTTCTTGAGGGCCGCTAGTCTCTCTATCGGGCTTATTTTGATTGTTGTCGGAAATGGCCATCTCTTACCTGGTGGTAACCATAATTTGAATATGCCCACTATCGCTAGTTTTTCAAGTTTCTTTCCGTGCCCCTAATTTGCCAATAAGCTTCTTGTAATGTTCTACCAAGGAACCGCGGCGCTCCTACTTTTAGTAAGCCCACCGTTCGTAACCACAACCGTTTCGGTTGCCGGCACTGATGTATTAGTGTCGAAGCCCGAGCTTAGGTCGCAAGTGCGACGCACCCCTTGGAGGAATCAATTATGACCAACGACAGACCCGTCGAGCCGCACGGCCCAATAACCCCGCCTGGTGGCATCAATTATAACGATGTCGACATGTCTAATCGTTCGCGCAATAACAATGCTAACCGCAACGACAATGCTAATTTGAATGCCAATCGCAACGATAATGCCAATGCGAACTACAACGCTAATCGCAATGACAACGCCAATCATAATGCCAACCGCAACGATAACTCCAACGCCAACCGCAATGATGTTCGCAATAACGTTAGCAACGACGTGAGGAATAACGTCAGCAACGATGTCAGAAACAACGTTCGCACTGGCGATTCGACATCGAGCTCCACTAATACAAATAACAACCGTACTGGCGATTCGACTTCTAATTCATCGTCTCGTGGTGGCAATTCCAATATTAGCGATAACAGCCGCACCAATTATTATGGTGGCAGTGCTAGCGCTCCTAACGTTTATGCATCAGGATTCTGCAGCGAAGGTAATAGCGCTGGTGTCTATATTCTCGGCATTGGCATCAGTGGTGGCAAATCCACTATTAATGAGTCTTGCTTGAAAATGCGTGACTTCCAAGAGACTATGCAAACTGTTTGCAAAGCCAGTGACGAGCATGCTCAAGTAGCCCTAAGCAGCTTCCAGCTTGAACTAGCTGCTGGTCGTGAAATGGACAGCAACCCAATGGCTGCTAGTGTCGGTCGCAGAGTAAGTCGCATCTCAGACGCTAAAGCACTAAGCTCAATGCAACTAGACAATGTCTGCACTACTCTCGCCAGTGGCTCAGCTGCAAACGTTGAAACCCTCAAAGCTGCTGGATTAGATAGACCACTGATTATTGTTGAACCAGCTAAGAATGCTAATGAGCAGCGTATTTTAGACGAAGCTCTAGTAACAAAAGTCGAGCAGATCGATAAAGCAGTTAAAGGCTTGCAAGAGCGTCCAATCATCATCGAGAACAAAGTTGAAGTCGGAGTTGCCGTAATAGATGTTGCTCCTCCTGCTCCTCCTAAGGTTCATCGCACACCAAGCCACAAACCACCTGCGCCTAAGGCTAAAGATGACGATTGCGACGATCCGAAAGCTAAGAAGAAGTAAGGTAGAGCCATGGAAACATATGATGCTTTTGGCACGCCGGTAGCGAAAGCTCCTGATCGAGTTGAGGTCGCTGCTTCACAGAGCCAAACAGACGGCCGAATTGATAGAGGTGTCGGTAATTCCGCCGACACCCGTATCGAAACTCGCACGAGTTTGTCGTTGGAAGCGACTGCTGCATACACTGAGATGAAGGTGCAGGAGCGGATTAATCCACCGGCAAATATGTACCGCAATAGTTGGGTCCATGACCTGCTAGATCAAGGCATATATAAAGTTGAGAAAGGTGATTCGCTGGCTTTAGTTGCCAGACGGGCGCTGGGAGTCTCGGGACATGCCGATGCCAGTACTCGTGAAATCGCAGCTGAGGTAAGGCGCATCGCCGCTCTTAATGATATTAAGCTTGATTCTAAAGGTCGACCAGTGAAGCCAATTCACCCCGATACTGTGCTTGATATTGGCCGCAAGTCAGAGGCATTCTCAGCTGCAGGAAAAGTAGTTGAATCAGCTCAAGCTGGACGACCAACTGATGATGCACCCAGCAGAGCGGCCGTAAATAAAGACAATTGTGCTGAAGATCGGCCGCGAGTGCAACACACTCAAGGGGTTCTTAAAGCTGGTATGTGCGATCGGATGGAAGTCTCTGATAATGCTTTCGTTACAGTTCGACCAGGTGCTGATGTGATTGTTCGCAACGGCGCTCGTGCCTTCGTATTTGGTGGCTCTGTTGCCGCCGAAGCCAACAGCAGAATCTTTGCTGCTGGCGGCGATATCACGGCTCGTCCTGGTGCTAGTGTCAAGTTTATTGGTAACGATGCCAAAGTGATGCAAGTAGCCGATATTGCAGAAAAGCCAGTAGTGGATAATTCTAAGCCAGTAACTGACTATCTCTAATAGATTTGCTCAGGTATAGCGAAACGCAATGTCTGTCATACAAGAGCCTTTTTGCTTCGATTGCTAGTGCAGCTGTGATAAAATTTGCCGCTGCATCTAGCTGTTGCTAAGGTTGGTTTTTGAGCAAGATTAGAGTTTCAATCGTAATTGTCAACTGGAAGACGCCAAAGTTGTTGGCTGGCGCATTGCGGTCGATTTTGGCCGACAAAGACGCTGACAAGTTCGAAATCTGGGTTGTAGATAACAATTCGGGCGACGGCTCAGTGGAGATGCTGCGGCAAGATTTTCCTACAGTAATCACTGTGGCCAATACCGACAACGTCGGCTTTGCCCGGGCTTGTAACCAAGTTATTCCAGATTGTACTGGAGATTATGTAATTCTCCTTAATCCAGACACTGTGGCTGGGCCAGATGCCATTGGCTTACTCATGGAATATATGGACGCTAATCCTAAGTGCGGCGCAATTGGGCCGAAGATGCTCAATGCCGACGGCAGCTTGCAACTTTCGTGCCGCCGCTCTTTCCCTGATGTGCGGGCATCGTTTTTCCGTCTCACTTATTTGAGCAAACTCTTCCCCAAACACCCTGAGTTTGCGCGTTATAACTTAACTTGGGCTGACCCGGATCAAGAAATTGAAGTGGACGCGCTATCTGGTGCTTGTATGATGCTGCGCAAATCAGTAATCGACAAGATTGGTCTGATGGACGAAGACATCTTCATGTTCGGTGAAGATATCGACTGGTGCTGGCGCGTCAAGCAAGATGGCTGGACTGTTAATTACTATCCAAAATCTGTTGTCTATCATTATCATGGTGCCTCTAGTCGTTTTCGCCGCATTGGTGCCACCATAAACTTGCACAAAGGCATGGAAGTTTTTTATCGCAAGCACATGGCTAAGCAGTACTGGCCGATCTTCAATGTTATGGTCTATGCCGCCATTTGGTTTAGAGCTGGAATTTTTATAGTGCTTTCTTGGCTGCAGCAATTTGTGCCCGAGAAAAAAGATGCCGGTGTCTTTGGCAAGAGCGTCGAAGAAGATACCGCTAGTGCCGCTGCAAGTAAGTCTTAGCTAGTGTGAAGCAGAGGCAGTAACTGGCTGCGCAGACGTTCTGTGGGAGCGGGAATGTTCAATTTCGATCTTTTCTTTAAACACAACTACGGAAGCTCGCGTCCGAAGAAAAATGAGCTTGCACCGCTTGTTGCCACGAAGCTATTTAGCTTTGCGGATCGAATGGAAGGTTTTAGCATTGCGCGGTTTGAAGTTGGGCCGAATGATGATCCACTTATTTTGCTAGATAATTTGGGTCATTGGCCGCGGGATGTTTCAGCTTTTCTTTCTGATAGACCGGACTATTTGCGCTTTGAAGCGATGAGGGAGTCTAACGAAAGACTCATGGCTTCTGGAGAAGGGCAGTTCAAGATTATCCATTTCCGCAATGGCAATTTCGTCGATGTAAATATTAGTCAATCAGTGCGTGGACCTCTTCAGATGCAGCCCTTGGGCACCGACCACTATTTGTTATGCGCTCGACTTTCTGGTGACCTTGGAAGAAACAATGAGAACGGCATAGTCGGCGACCGCGGTGGTAATGTCGGTGAAAAATTAGTTCTTGGCCAATCTATTGAAGCGATGAAAACTACAAATAGTGGCAATATTTGGACCTGCTACTGTGACGAGGGTGTTTTCAGCGGTGATCCAATCAGTCGGCTTGTGGTCGGCTGTTTCGACCAGCATGGAAAACATTTGTACCCCGATGAATTCAATACTGTCTTTGAATATTGGTGCAATAGTATTAATGTTGAATCAGATGATTCTGTCTGGTTCTCGCCTACGATGGCCGGGTTGGTTCAGGTTGTGAACTTCACGGTAAAAACGATCTCGGCGAAACAGAAGGCCGGACTCGGTGTCTTTGCCATTTACGGTGAACACGCTCTCTGGGCTCCGTTTTACCCTAACCCTGCGGCTGTAGACTTCTTCGTAGTTTCGAATCTTCAAACAAGTAAGAATAGGTTCTATCAGGCTGTTGACGAAAACGGTCAGGTCATTAAACACGAATATTATGCCGCTTGCGGCTCCAAAATGTATTTCGTGGCAAACCATGATGTTTATGTAATTGACCTAAAGGACGTCCAAATCTAGACCATCCCTTATACTCAGGCAGGCTGAATAAGCCGATTCTAGAGCAGAGGAACGTCAGTGCGTCTTTTTAGATTGCCCGGAAACCATTCAATTAGAGTGAGCGCTGCTTGTTTCTGCTTGGCGCTCATATCCTCTGTCATTGCCATTGCCGCTGCGTCTCCGGCTGTAGCAAGTAAGCTGCAAACATTCAATCGTGTTGGGCATACAAGCAGAATTAATTGCATTGCCTTTAGCCCTGACAAAAAGCTGCTTGCCGCAGGCGATGAACATGCTGTGAAAATTTGGGACGTCGCATCTTGTCAGAAGTTACATACCTTGATTGGTCCTGGCGATGCGGTGCAAGCGGTTGTATTTAGCTCCGATGGCCGACACATCAGGTCCTCGTATGGTGGCAGTTCTGTAAAAGTCTGGGACGTTGTTTCGGGCCGCGAATTAACCGCTTCCACGGACGCTGGCTACGCCAATATGAGTTCAGTCCCGCAAACGGTGAAAACTACGGAAGGTTCCATCAACAGCATCGCTGTAAGCGCTGACGGCACATTGGGGGCTTCAACCGATGGCTATAGAGATTTGTTCGTCTGGGATCTGAAGTCTGGTAAACGAGTGGGCACCATGAAAGGTTCTAACTACGAAATCACTTCAGCTGCAATTAGTTGTGACGGCAAAACCATTGCTGCAGCTTGCGGCGATAAGGTGCGGTTGTGGGATGTAGAGAGAGGCGGTCGTAATAGAATCTTGCTTGGTGGGCCACATTCGGCTTCGCTATTAGCTTTTAGCCCTGATGGCAGCAAAATTGCCTGCGGTGGAAGTGATAGAGAGATAACCATTTGGGATGTGCAATTGGGGCGACGCTTGCGAATTCTCTATGGAATTGGTGGGATTTACTCGCTTTCGTTTAGCCCAGATGGTTCCAGAATCATTGCTACTGACATGTCCAGCGCTCAAGTTTGGGATGCAGTTACAGGGCAGAGGGTCAAATCATATCCAACCGGCAGAAGGTTCGGCATGTGTTCGGCCATCAGTCCAGATAGCAAATTAGTAGCGGTTGGTTACAACGCTCAAATTAGACTGTTAGAAGCTGATACTGGAACTGAGCTAAGAAGGTTTTGGAGTCCGAGTGGTTCCACAAGCATCGCATGTGATGTCACTTTTAGCCCCGATTGTAAGACCTTAGCTTTCGCTTCTGATGACGGCACGGCCAAGCTTTTTGATGTTGCCTCAGGTGCGGAGCTGCGCATATTCAAAGGAGATTCTCAAGCGATATCATCTGTTGCCTTTAGTCGTGACGGTAAATGGCTTGCCATCGGTGATAAGTATCGCGGCGTTAAACTATGGGAAGTTAATTCACCTGGCGAACCGGTTGATTTGGCCACGGTAAACACTGCTGTGTACTCACTAAGTTTTACTGCCGACGGAAGATACTTAGTCACTGCTGGCCACGATTCGACCATTAGTTTGTGGGACATCAGCAGGAAAAAGCTTGCTGGTACTATCAATTTTCTTGGCGGAGCCGAATGGATAGCCAGTGATGAGCACGGCAATTTCGACGGTTCTGAATACTGTGAATTATTGAGAACCTTCCGACACGGTAAAAGTTACTCTGATTTGAGTAAGCTTAGCGATCGGCACTGGCAGCCTGGTCTGTTGGGCAAACTTCTCTGTGTCAGTAGAACTACAGCCCACTGAGCACTTCCAAAAACTTCTTGATCCACTCTGGATGCCCCGGCCATGCGGCTGAGCTGACTAGGTTGCCATCAACATGGGCGTTAGTGAAGTCTTTATTCTGCTCTACAAAGGTGCCACCGCAGGCAGTGATCTCCGGAGCTACCGTTGGATAGGCCATGCATGATCTGCCTTTGAGAACGTCTGCTGCAACTAGCACTTGCGCGCCATGGCAGACAACTGCTACTGGTTTGCTTGCATCGAAGAAATGTTTGACACAGGCAAGCACGCGCTTGTTAAGCCTGAGATATTCTGGCGCTCTTCCGCCAGAAATGACTAGGGCGTCATAGCTTGTCGCTTCAATTTTGTCGAACTCAGCTGTAATAGCAAAATTGTGACCAGGTTTTTCGGTGTAGGTCTGGTCGCCTTCAAAATCGTGGATAGCAGTTTTAACCTTGTCGCCAGCTTTCTTGCCAGGGCAGACCGTGTCTACTGTGTGGCCGACCATTAAGAGCATTTGATAGGGAACCATGGCCTCGTAGTCTTCTACAAAGTCGCCAACTAGTTGAAGTATTTTAGCCATGAAGCTTTCCCTTGCCCTTACTGGGGCTCCTTACTGATTGTCCTTACTGAACTTTGGGAGTATATCAGTGTGGATTTTAAAACTAGACCGATATCGGTCTAGTTTTGAGTTTCCTTTCAACCGATTTGTGGAAATTCATAGGTAAGCTTGGCCCCAGCGCTTAATATCTAATATGTACGACGATCTCAAACAAATGGCCGAATCGGCCCTCACCCGTGGTCTTTACGATGAAGCCGAGCGGCTTTACCTGAGAGAGCTGCAGAAACACGGCAATAGCTCTGATGATCCAATCGTGGCTGATTGTTTGCGGGGTATGGCCGTGGCTCACCTTGGTCAAGGGCGATTTGTCGATGCGGAAAAAGCCGCTAACCGCGCGCTGGCCATTGATGAAGACTATTGGGGTGGTGGCTGCCTGCAAGTCGGCGAAGCTTACTTCTTGATGGGCGAAGCCAGTCGGCTGCAAGGCTTTCTCGGCAGAGCTGAATTTTTCTATTTAGAGTCGCTGCCCCACCGCACGGCCCATTTGGGCACTTTACACGTTGACGTTGCTCAAGTGCGGGCGCGCCTAGCTCTATTGGGTCTAATTCATGGGCTTTATCCCGATCTAAACGAAATGATCGTCGGCTGTTACAGAGTTTACGAGGTCACTCCATCAACATCTGAGTTTATTGAGTTTCTCGGCCTGCCTGCCATGCTGCGCTTCTTCACTGAACAGAATCGACGAGTTGAGGCCGAAGCACTCTATAAGAACTCTATGGAAGCTCTCGAAGCTGCTCTTGGCCGCAGTCATCGAGAGCTGGGAAATCTAACTCGCAGCTGGAGCTTCTATGCCAGCTCGCCGAAGCTGGCTGCACCTACGCTCACTTCTTGGCAGAAGCGAGTAACCAGTAGCCTTGCTGTGGATGAAAATTTGGAGAAGCGCGCCGAACAACACATCGCTAACCTGGAATATGACAAGGCTGAGAATGTCTATCTTTTGCATCTCCGTCTCGCCCGCGAACGGTACGGCGAATATGCTCCTGAGGTGCGCCATATTTTGGCTAACTACGCCAGTCTTCTTCGCCGCTGGGACAGGCTGGCTGATGCTGTTCGCATCGAGAAAATGGTGCTCAAGAATTTTTAGAAGTTTTTTTCTCAGTCTCCACACAGGAAACCACAATTGCACTTGAACGATAAGCCCGTTCTAGCTAATGTGGACAGCTCGATACATTTGAGAAAGCTACAAGAAATATTGTCCCGCCTCCTATTCTGTCTGACAGGGTTATGGTGGCTCCGCAACGGTCGGCGATTTCTACCACGATTGAAAGACCCAGCCCGCATCCAGATACCTGAGTTCCCGGTAATCGATAGAAACGCTCAAATATCTTCTGCTTTTCCGAGTCTTTTATCCCTTCTCCATTATTTTCAACTCTCAGTTTCGGCTGTATTCCTGTTTCTACTGACACCCAGATTTTACCTAAGCCATCTTTGGCTGAATATTTGATGGCATTGTCGACGATATTTGCAACAAGGTCTTCAAGGTCGCCTTGCTCGGCTATCACCATGACCGGAATTTCAGGTACCTCGAAATCCATTTGTACTCTGCGTCGCAGCGCTTCGTGGACAAGCTGGTTGCCGGCGTTTGTAGCGGCCTGTGCTAGGTCGGCGACGCCTGTCACTTTGTCGATATTTCCCTCTGTTCGTGCGAGCAGAAGCAATTGATTGATTAGGCGCACAACTCTTTCCGTTGCCTCGGACATTTGTCCAATTACTTCGGTGAGATCTGCCCCATCTTTGGCTCTCTCTGCGTAGTCAATATAGGTCTTCATCGCAGTTACGGGAGTTCTAAGCTGGTGTGCCGCATTTCCTACGAATTGACGCTGTAATTCAATCTGATGTCTTGCTCTCAAAAACAGGTCGTTTAGAGCCTGCTTAAGAGGAGCCAGTTCCTCTGGGTCATCGCCGAGCTCTATTGGCGAAAGATCGAGCTTTTCACGTGAATTTAGGAGCTGACCTAGTCGACGCAGTGGTGCCAAACCTTTGCAGATTCCTAGCCAGGCAGAGAAGCTTGCCAGGATCACCAGCAATAGCTGCGGTGCCACAATGCTCAAAAAAATCTCGTTTTGAAGCCGTTTTCTGCTGTTCAGTGTTTGGGCGTATTGCACCCAAATTTCGTCCCTGCTGGGTGCAATATGCAAGGGTATTCTGCAAATGCGAATTGGAACCCCCTCTATACTTGCGTATCTAAACTGCGCACCTTCTAGGCTCATGTTTCTTGGCAAAGGCAGGATTGAGTCGCCAGCTAGTCGATGTCCTTTGCTATCCACAATCTGGTAGTAAGAACTGTCTCTTCCGCTACGCCGCAATATGGCTTGGGCTGCCGTTGGCAAGTCTGCGACAACAACACCAATTTTGTTGCGCCTTATTCTTCCGGCAATTGAATCTGCTGAATTTAGCAACAATTCATCGTGAGATTGGTTTGCAAATGTCTTAGCTAGTTTGTATGCAACAAAAGTCGACAAGCCACATAAGCTGATGAGCGGAATTAAAAGCCAGAGAAGCAATCTTCCTCTGATAGAACGTATCCAAAAAAATGATCGGTTACGGCTCGACAATAAAACCCAGCCCCCTGATGGTCTGTAAATTAAGTCCGAAGGGTTCCAATTTCTTGCGTAGCCTATGAATGATGATATCTAAAGCGTTGTGCGATACTGGAGCTTCCCAGTTGCTCAAGAGAGATGCCATTTTCTCTTTTGTCACCATTGAGCCAATATTATGGATGAGAATCTCCAATACTGCGTACTCTCTTGGCGACAAGTCGATTAAGTCGTCACCTCGGCGCAATAATCGTTTGCTTGTATCGAAGGACAGCTCACCCAGCTTCACCGTTGTGGCATTGTTATAGCCGATGCGCAGAAGTGCTCTCATCCGGGCTTCTAGCTCGCCCAGATGAAAAGGTTTAGTGACATAGTCGTTGGCACCGCTATCCAATCCTTCGATGCGCTCGTCATAAGTATCTTTGGCCGTCAAAATGAGAACAGGTGTAGAAATTTTTTTCTGTCTGATTCGCTTCAAAAACTCAAGCCCATTCATTCCTGGAAGACCCAGATCGAGAATTATTAGATTGTAAAAATCGGTAGATACTGCCACTTCAGCATTTGACCCGTCGCTGAAACAATCGATGAGATAGCCGCTGCTGGCTAAGGCAAGAACCAGCGATTCTGCCACCATTTCATCATCTTCAACAAGCAATACTTTCATTTGAAATTTCCATCGGTAGTCACTTTAGAACCAGCAGTTTTGGAAAGAAAGTCGAAAGATTTGGCTCTGTATGCTTTGTAGAATGAATTATTTTCTTTCTCGACAGAGAGGTCTTTCTGAGCAAATTGTCTCATATCGAGTAACTTTCAAGGCTGGCCGTGTCTCGAATCTAATAATTCAAGCTTTTGAAAACGACTGTCAATCCACTTGGTGGTTCGCTGCCCATCTTGATTCGGAACCACTGCACCAGTCCCAGTACCTTCATGATTGCCAATCAGCTATTTTGCCGAGTTTTCTTTCTGAGCAAAAGTGTTCGGTAGCCTTGTTTTTCTGGCATGTTCGTTGGCCGATATTTGTAAGTAATGACGCTGCTGTCCAGCTTGTGGAAATTTCCAAAGCTCTGCTTTGCTGCGCCAAGCTCAGTTTTCACGCTGAGCTTGGCGCCGTTAAGTTTAGTTTATTTGCGCGTGACTATCTGCCGGAATTTATTGTAGCTTCTGATGGTGCTTGAATTGTTCACAAGTCGGGTTGCTCGATAATTGGTGCCATCGAATGACTAGTGGCTTCGTCAGCGATACTATCGCCGATTTAGCTGTTGACTGCGCCTGAGACAGAAGGCAGAGGCACGCTCCTTCCTTCTTCTATTCTTTATATGTCTAGAGTAATTGTCGTTATCCCGGATGCAAGTGGAACCATTTCCAGGTTCCACTTGCATCTGGAATTACTTAGCAGGGGTGTTAGGTTGTGTGGGTTGAGGTGAGGAAGGAGTTTGTGCTGGTGGCACAGGCGCCGTACCTTTCTCTTCTTGGTTCTGCACCGGCTGTGGTGCATTCGGGGCTTTGTTTGATTCTTCAGCCAGGCATGCAGTTCCGCACAGAGAGATGGCTACAGCGGCAACCAACGTAAATAACGTTCTCATATAATATGCCTCCTTAAGGGCTTTGACGTCGCCTGAAAGTCTAGCACGTGGTTTTTTTAGTCAATTGATGATTGCTTGTTATTACATTTTTTCAGCCTGCTTTTAGTTGCTGAAAGGCTGATGAATACTTGTTATTGGGGGAGGTGCTTTTTGTTGCTATTCGAATTAGGTGATATTTATTTGGTGCCCCTGCTACAGCTAGAGCGTTAGAACCCTCCTCCTGCAATCGTTTAGCTCGTTGAATAGTATTTGCTCAAGCAAAAGTTACAAAGCTGAAAGAGAGTTGAAACCCAGTTAAAACGAATTTGAAAGAATTGGAGTGCTTACCTTGAGGCAGTGTTGAACGCTAAGGTGACGTTGAATTATGAAGTTCGAAATTTGAAACATCATAGTAGTTGCTTGCTTGGGTGTCTGCACAGCATCTTGTTTTGTGTCTAACCAAATCTTCAAATGGAGTTTCAATCATGCATCTAGCAGGACGACCTGTCCGATCATTGGTAGTATTTACCGCCTGTTTTCTAACAGCATTGCCTTCTCATGCAATTCACAAAGAAATGAAGTCAGATGTTGGAAATCAAGGCCGATTGTTTCGAGGCAAAGTAGCAGTGAGCGTTGCAAAAGCTCAGTCACTGTTTATGGAGCGCAAATACGCCGAGGCTGCTGACCTTTTTAGACGCGAGATCAATAGAAATTCAAACGATAGTGAAGCATATGCTGGTCTTGGTCTGTCTTTGGCCATGCAGTTTAAGTTGGACGGCGCAGAGAAAGAATTTGAACAAGCTCTTAACCTTGATTCTAAGAACGCCGTAGCTCAAGCCGGTAAAGCACTGGTAATGTTGAATCGCCTGCAGTCATCCAATCAGGCGATCTTAGATAAAAAGGAGCAAATTCTGTCTGAGGCAGAAAAGCTCGCCAATCTTGCCGTTACAGAGGATCCCTTTCTCCAGCTTGGACATTATGTGCTTGGCAAGATTCAAGTTGAACAGGGCAAAACCCAGGAAGCTTACAAGTCGTTTCAAGCTGCTTTGGAGGCTGATCCGCAGTATTCTCAAGCGTTGAGTGCAATGGGGCAAATAGACTTGAAGGAAGGACGCCTGGACGAAGCCGCCGACAGTCTGAGCAAGGCTATTGCTCTGAACTCCGGAAATTCTACGGCTCACTATGCTCTTGGTGAAGTGTTGCTTCAGAAGGGTTTAGCGGAACAAGCAATTAGGGAGCTGAATATTTCGCTTTACCAGCATCCAAACAGCGCTCCGGTTCATCTGGCATTGGGTAAGGCATACGAGGCTCAAGGAAACAATGAGGCTGCATTGAAGCAGTTTGAGCGAGCTGCACTAATTAAGCCTGAGATGAAGGAATCTCAGGCGAATATGGCAAAGCTCCATGTGAAGTTGGGTGAGGCGGAGATGAACAGAGGCACTACTGTCGGTGCGCTCAAAGAGTTCAAGCAGGCGATATTGATCGACCCTCTTAATCCGGCTCCTTATTTGGCGATGGCGCAACTGAGAGAGAAACGAGGAGATTTTGAACTGGCTATTTCAGATCTACGTTCCGGCTTGGAACTAATTCCTGATGATCCCTCTCTGCATAAGCGCATAGGAGATCATTCGCTAAAATTGGGCAGGGTCGATGATGCCATTGCTGAGTACGAGAAGGTTTTGAAAACAAGCTCAGATTCAGCATGTGTTCACGGACTGACGCAAGCTCTATTCCTTAAGGCTCAAGGGCAGTCACACGAGTCATTCTTTGCCTCTAATGACTATGAAGATGCTGATAAGACCCTAGAGCGTGCTGTATCGCTCAGGCCGAATGACCTGCGTTTGCGTCTCGCTCAAGCCAAGCTGCGATCCCTGGCTGGCCGACCAGTCGATCTAGCTGGGGTTGGGAATCCGCAAACGGTCCCTGAGAAAATTGCCTATTCAGAAGCTTTGATGGCTCAGAATCGGTTTAGCCAGTCAGCTGAACAAATGAAAGACGTCATCAATCAGCTGCACACTTCACAAGATGCTATATCTGTTGCCGAAATATCTATGTTGAACATGGATCACGAAAGTGCCGAGGCAGCCTTTCAAAAGGCTGCTGCTTTGGGAAGCACGGAGCGAGCAAAATACGGGCTTACTGCCGTCAAACGGTTGCGGTCGACGGCCCAGCAGCGTCTAAATTTGGCTAATGACCTTGCTAAGAAAAGACAGTTCAGCAGTGCCCTGGATACCTATCGCGATGCCACAGCGGCTGACCCTAAGCTTGCTGCAGCACGTCTTGGTCTGGCAAAGGCAGAAGAAAAAGTCGCCGCTAACAATCCGGACAGCTTGCGCTGTGCGGCTTTGCAATATTTGGCTTATCTTGACCTGCAGAAAACTGTCCCGGAAAAGGAGCGAATTCATTTGAAAAAGCACGCTCAAGACTTAAGGGTTAAGGCTGATAAATTAGATGCAAAAAAAGGCTAGCCTGCAAGATGGTTCGCGGATTATCCTGCGACTTGCGCGTCTAAGAAAGTCGACAACTCATTACACATGCATTAGTCGTTCTAAATAAACGCCGTATTCATTCGAGCGGCCTAGTGAGACTTGAAAGACAAAGTCTTGCTGCCAGATATCTAGCTCTGGAAGCTCCTTTATTAGCGGCGGATTGGTGTAATCCGCAGCGTGGCAGCGCGCTAGAGTTAGATGCGGAAAGTATGATTGGGGTAGAGTTGGACTCTCAATATTCATTTGCGCAAGCAGTGCATGTAGCGCTTTCTGCATTGCTAGTAGCTCTGCTGTCGCTGACACAGCTAACCCAAGCCAATACTTGTCTTTGTGAAAATGGAAACCGGGCTTTATATAGAAATGATGGAAGCGCTAGATTCCATCTGATCTTCGCTGGCTTGAAATTGACAGAGAGTTACGTGCGGATGCGCGTTTTCGCCAAGCAAGTATGCGCTGGCCTGCTCTTTGAAATTGGCTTGCGCCAATTCCACGCAGCTACGTGCTAGTTTTGCATCTTGGGGATACAGAGCCAGATTGAAATGACTGATGATGCTCTCGCCCAATATTGGGCCTCCTTCTAACTTAGGATGGAGAGTTAGAGTCTATCTGAAAGCTCACCACACGCCAATCCTTAAATTGGATCTTAATCAGTGTCAAGGTTTCACCAGCAGCCCGGCCGGAGATAGTGGATAGTGAGTACTTTAGAGTTCGAGTAGAGGAATCGTAGAGGCCCTTACCCAAAGTTTTCTCTACATTGTTTTGTCTTAGCTAAATTAGCCCATCTTGCTGCCTCTGTGTTGCCCGCGACTAAGCGGAGTTCATTGCGAGAGATACATGCTGAGCTAGTGTCGCCTTTTACTCCTTGCGAGTTGGCAGGACTTCCTGCTGCTGCAATCAAAGCAATTAAGACTAGAATTTCTTTTTTCATTTCATCAGCCTACAATACAGGCACTCTACTCGCAAGAATGCTTTTTAGCTTTAGCCAGTAGCGGAAAATTCTGGCGACCAACTTCTACCGTGTTTTGTTCGTTTTGGATCCCGGCGATCCGACCCCTTGCCTGCGCGCGGGCTGGTAAACATAATTGACATCATGAGGTGCAATTATGTTTAGCAGTACTTTTTCGAAATCGACCAAAACACAGACAAAGCAACCAACTGTGAGAATGAATTTGGCTGCGAAATCGAAACTCGACCAAATACAAGGTGCTACTGGGACAAGTTCGGCTTCATTGCTTGACCGAGCTGTGGACCTATTAGAAAGAGACTTGCGGTCAAGGCAGATTGCTGAAGAGCTAGATGCACTCTCTAAAGATACAGATGCTCTAAGGCGCTATATCGAAATCGGAAATATTATTGATGGCGCCGCTGGCTGTAGCCGGAGAAAACCTTAACCCAAGTGATACAACTTACCTACTTGCGAAAAAATGGTTTCCATGGAAACCATTTTAAAACCGAAGAAGTTGACGCAAGAGCTTCGACTTCTCTAATTAGTCAATCGCGCAAACTTCCGCCGACCAACTTGCAAGACTCTCTCTTCGCCTTTGGCCACAACAACAGCGAAGTTCGGATCTTTAATTGTCTCTCCATCAAGCTTGATGCCGTTTTCTTGGCAAAGTCGTTTGGCTTCACTAGTAGTCGCTACTAACTTGCTTTCAACTAAAACACGGAAGATTGCCTGCGACTCGCTCACCGTATGCAGTGGCATGTCTTGCGGCACTTGGCCTTCGCTGTGAACATTATTCCAATCTGTCAGAGCTTGGTTGCCCACTTCTGCGCCGTGATACTGAGTGACAATCTGGTGAGCCAATTTCAGCTTAGCGTCTTTGGGGTTGCCACCTTCTTTCAAGTGAGCTGCTTCAATGGCGTCAATTTCTGCGCCTGTTAAAGTTGTGGTCAGTTCGAAGTATTTGAGAATCTGGTCGTCGTTAATGCGCATGCATTTGCCGAACATGTCTTTGGCATTTTCTTTCAAACCAATGTAGTTGCCGTAAGACTTAGACATTTTTTGAATGCCATCGGTACCTTCCAAAAGGGGAAGAAGCATAGCCATTTGCGGTTCGAGACCGTAATGGGGTTGCAGCTCACGGCCTTGCAATATGTTGAAGCGCTGGTCTGTGCCGCCTAATTCGATGTCAGAAGTGATTTCAACTGAGTCGTAGGCTTGTAAGAGAGGGTAGAAAAGCTCGTGCAATGAGACTGGCTGCTGCTTTTCTAGACGATCGCCGAATGATTCTTTGGCAATCAGTTGGTTTACCGTGACCGTGCTGGCCAGTTTAATCACTTCTTTCATAGTCAAAGGTGAAAGCCAGTCTTGGTTGCGCACAATTTCAGTTTTAGAAATATCGAGAATCAAGCCAATCTGGTCGATGTAAGTTTGGGCGTTGGCTGCTACTTGTTCTTCCGTCAGCTGCGGGCGAGTGGAGTTGCGGCCAGTGGGGTCGCCAATCATGGCTGTAAAGCCGCCGATGATGAGAACAATCTGGTGGCCAAATTCTTGGAATCTTCTCAGCTTTCTTACGACCACGGCGTGGCCTAGGTGCAAATCGGTAGAGGTTGGGTCAACTCCGAGCTTGACGCGCAATTTGCGGCCGGCTTTGTAGGCTTTGTCTAGCTTGCGGGCTAGACCCAGAACGCCTTCAGGAAGGGCTTCAGCGCCGCGGCAAAGCTCAACGGCTTCGGCTATGACGGCCTCTGAGATGCCTTCTTTTTTTGCCGTTTCGGTCATGTTGGCAAGGTTTTTCGCCGGTGTGCTGATTGTTTCCATTTCTGCCCTTCTTCTATAAATGCTAAAAATCTTAGCATGCGGCCATTTCTTCTTGAGGGATGAAAACAGAGGAAGTAAGATTCAAAGGCTTAAAGCTGTGAAGCTTGAGATTGGTCGTGACTGACGCCGAAGGCGTCTGAAGGGGATAGTTAGCGATGGTTAGCCAGTATTGTCCACAAGATATTGATGAAAAGTGGCAGCAACAGTGGGAAAAACTCGGTATCTACAAGGCTGTTGATAACGACTCTAAGCCAAAATTCTATTCCCTGGTCATGTTTCCGTACCCCTCAGGCGACCTGCACATGGGCCATATGCGGGTTTACACAATTTCTGACGTAATTAGTCGCCAACGTCGCATGCAAGGTTTTAACGTTCTCAACCCCATGGGCTGGGACGCCTTTGGCCTTCCTGCTGAAAATGCTGCCATGAAGCGCAAGCTCCACCCTGAAAAGTGGACCAAAGAAAATATTCGCTTCATGCGCGATGAACAGCTGAAAAAGCTTGGAACCAGTTACGACTGGGATCGCGAAGTGACAACCTGCGACAGCAATTATTACCGATGGACCCAGTGGATCTTCTTGAAGATGTACGAAGCTGGTCTAGCTGTGCGCAAATCAGCACCGGTCAATTGGTGTCCTGAATGCTGCACTGTTTTAGCTAATGAACAGGTCGAGAATGGCGCCTGCTGGCGGCATCCTGAGACTCCTGTTGAACAAAAACAAATGCACCAGTGGTTCCTCAAAATCACAAACTATGCTGAAGAGCTTTTAGCTGATCTCGATACATTGAAAGGCTGGCCGGAGCGCGTGCGTGTCATGCAACAAAATTGGATAGGTAAGTCGCAAGGGGCAGAGCTTTACTTCAAAGTAAAAGAAAAGCCTGAGCTGCAGGTGCAAGTATTTACCACTCGTCCTGATACTACTTTTGGTGTCAGTTATTTGGTGCTTGCTCCAGAAAATCCATTGGTCGCTCAGCTCACCACACCTGAGAACAAAGCCAAGGTTGATGAGTATGTTGAGCTTTCTAAGAAGAAGACAGAACTCGATCGCATGACCACCGAAAAGACTAAAACCGGTGTTCCTACTGGCTCACATGTGATTAATCCGTTCAATGGTGAAGCGGTTCCGGTTCTCGTCTCTGACTATGTTTTGATGAGCTACGGTACTGGGGCTGTCATGGGCGTGCCCGCCCACGATGAACGCGACTTTGCCTTTGCTAAAGTCTTCAATCTTCCTGTTACTGAAGTAATTTCAGTTGATGGTAAAGCCACCGAAGGCGGCATGAAGGCTGCTTATCTTGAGCATGGCATTATGCTTAACTCGGGTGAGTTTAATGGCCTTGGTAGTGCCGAAGCTAAGCTTAAAATGATTGCTTGGGCTGAGAAGAATCAGGCGGGTAAAGAACGCACACAGTTCCGTTTGAGAGACTGGCTAATTAGCCGGCAGCGTTATTGGGGCTGCCCGATTCCCCTTGTACACTGCGAAAAATGCGGCATTAGCCCTGTGCCAGAAGCCTCGTTGCCTGTCATTCTTCCTGTTGAAGGAGTTGAATTTACTGGCGAAGGCGGTTCGCCGCTTAAGAAAATGACCGATTGGTTGACCATTGATTGCCCCAAATGTGGTGGCACGGCTCAACGCGAAACCGACACTATGGACACCTTCATTGACTCGTCCTGGTACTTCTTGCGCTATGTCGATGCGAAGAATCCAGAAGCTGCTTTCTCCCAAGAGAAAGTCAATTACTGGATGCCCGTTGACCAATATGTGGGCGGGGTTGAGCATGCCATTTTGCACTTGCTTTATTCGCGTTTCTTTACTCGTGCCCTGCGCGATATGGGTCTGGTGAAGTGCGCTGAGCCGTTCACTAACTTGCTTTCGCAAGGTATGGTGACAATGCATTCACCTATTTCTGGCCGCATCGAAAAGATGTCTAAGTCACGAGGGAATGTGGTCGGCACTCTAGATTTCTTCAAGAAATATGGTGCTGATGCTGCTCGCCTCTTTACCTTATTTGCTTCACCACCTGAGCAAGAATTAGAGTGGAATGAAGATGGTGCTGTTGGTCAGTATCGCTTTTTAGGCCGCATCTGGCGCCTGGTTGACGAGCTGCGCGAGA
>LNEX01000248.1 GCA_001464165.1 bacterium Ga0077546 | reverse complement strand
GCCCGACAACGAACATGAAAGACTAAACCCTGTTTCTATCACGGCAGCAGGGTATCAAAAAAAATGAGTAGCATTGTCAATAAAGTCTCGAGTGGAATAGTCACAGAAGTTCTAGCAACTGCGCTTACTCTAAACTCAAGCATTCCGGCCTTTGCCCAGACTCAAGCTACTTTGAGCAGTATTGAAATGCTAGATAAACAGATTGCCGACAAAGAAATCGAGCTTCTCCGGCTAAATAGTGATTTCCGCAGCCATTACACTGCTCGCGACAAAAACAAGCAAAGACGCATGAAAGCCTACGACTTCGCCGCTGGGGCAGTGGCAAACGCTGGCGATATTACTCTAATGAGCCAGTTCTGGAAATATCAAAAAAAACCAGGCGAAGGCCTCAATCACCGCGGACGGTTGCAAGCTGGTGTTGTCACAGTATTGGTGGCCTACTCACTGCTAGGCACCCTATCTGCAGCTGAAGGCGCCGGAGACTTGATCACCGACTACAAGGCCAAGCGCAAACATTTTGATGCAAAGTCGATGCGCGAAAAAGTAGTAGCTTTAAGAGACGAAATCGATAAGCTTCTCAGCGAACGTAGCTCCGCAGTTAGTCAGGTTACCAGTCTTGACAGCACAGACAAACAGTATCTAACAGCCGAAGAAAACGTGCTGAGAGATTTTAGAGATCTCGGTCTACTAGAATTTAGCAAGCTCTATATTGACTCGCGCAAACGTCACTCAGCCCGAGACATCACCACCATAGGTACTCTGGCCGTTTGCGCCACCGGAATATTCCCTGGTGCATTCGGCGTACTCAATGGTATCAAGCATACTAATCCTAAGCAGATTGGTGGTGGCGGTATCGGATTTCTGATTTCAGGAGCAACGCTGACAGCCGCTCCAGTACTAATTCATGGCGGTGCAGCCATAACTGGAAAAGTGGCTGGAGAAAGGCTTTCGAAACAATTAGGCGAAATACAGTGCAAGACCACCGAAAAATTAGCTGAAGATACAAAACTGCTTACACAAATTCTCAACACTAGAGCACAAGAAAGCAACGGTCAAACCCGCACTGAAACTTATCAAGTAATGGGTAAGTTGCTTGAAGACCGCTCTGATTTCTTAAAGAAAGAAAAGAAAGACCAAAAACGAGAAATGATCGAAAGTTTCATTTCATACGCAGCAAGAGGTGGTCCACAAATTGCTTTCGGTACTTGTGTCGCCAGAGCAGGCTACAGATACAACCGCAATCCATACAAGTTATTTAAAGGTGTGGCCCAAGGTGCCACAGCCAACGAGGCTTCATGGGCCATCTGGATGCTTGATACCGTGCAGAAACAAACGCGCAATGAGATCAAGAACTACAAAGAAACACATGCCACAGTTCAACCAGCCTTCAGCAAAACTAACGAGAACATAATCAAGCTTGAATCTACCATCGGTCATTAAGCTTCAGGGCTCGGCAACTTTTCGCACTTTGCTTAGAATCTGCTCTAACAATCGAATAGATTCGACTACATCACTATCGCTATTGTCGGCGCCAAAACTAATACGCACCGCACCTAGTGCCTTTGCTTGGCCAAGACCAATCGCCTTGAGTACACTAGAAGACTCGATGATACCCTGATGACAAGCTGAACCGCTAGAAATCGCCAACCCCTTCAAGTCACTCTTAAGCACAAGAGCTTCACCTTCGATGCCACCAACAGAAAAAGAAACGTGACCAGGCAGGCGCTTATCGATATCGTTTGGTCCAGTTATAGTCAAGCCAGGCAAGACAAGTAAGCGCTCAAACAATTGCTTCTGATATGAGCGTAAGCGCTGCTCTAGCTCAGCCTGCTCTTGTTGGGCCAGACGAGCGGCCTCGCCAATGGCGACAATATGCGCAACAGATTCAGTACCGGCAAACATTCCCATTTCTTGCCCGCCACCAAATATGATGGGCATAATATTGAATAGACGACGAAGAAAAAGTATGCCAATGCCTTTTGGTGCACCAAATTTATGCCCTGAAAGCGATAGTGCTGAAACTTTCAACTGACTCAAGTCAATTGGTAACTTACCCGGTATTTGCACAGCATCAGTATGCACAAAAATGTCACGACCTAGACCTTTGGCGTGACTCTCGACAATTTCAGCCATAGCCTCAATGGGCTCTAATACACCAATTTCATTGTTACCCCACATGACAGATACAATACTCGTATCAGAACTCAAGGCATTCTTGAAATCAGAAATTCGCACAAAACCTTCTCTGTCAACAGGCAGATAAGTAACGCGCCAGCCCTGGGCCTCTAGGTATTGCGCCGGGCCCAACACAGACGGATGCTCAATAGTCGAGGTAATGAGATGCTTGGGCAAGCCGTTGGCTTCGACAAAACGAGCCCGGCCTAACAATGCAACGTTGTTGGACATCGTGGCACAGCTACTAAAATAGACTTCACTAGGCTGACAACTAAGAAAACTAGCGACCTGCTGACGGGCGTTGTCTACAGCGGCTCTAGCAGAGCGGCCAAGACTATGAATCGAACTAGGATTACCGTAGTTCTCTGTCAAATACGGCAGCATCGCCTCCAAAACCTGGGGGCGAATTTTTGTCGTCGCGCTGTTGTCGAGATAGATCACGGCCATCCTCTGCCAGGGTCTATGGTAGCATTCTCTAAATTTTCGCTGCGCAAATCATAGAATAAATATGTTCGTCAAGTTTATAGCTCTTATTTTATTTACTCTTCTGATCATGCTCGTCAACCTTTGCTTGGGCGACCTTAGCGTGGCGCCCATAGAAGCAATAAAGGCAGTCTTTGGCTACGGCAGCAGTGAAATACATGATGTCATTGTCGGCATCCGCCTGCCGCGCCTACTCACGGCCTTTATCGTCGGCCTCGCCCTAGCCACCTCGGGCTATCTACTTCAGGCCATAAGTCGCAACGATTTAGCAGACCCTTATCTCACTGGCGTGTCAAGCGGTGCAGCAGTGGGTGTGGCTTGCGCCATGCTCTGCAAACTGGATTTTCAGACAATTCCGTTCTTTGCCTTTATCGGCGGTATCACGGCTAGCTTTTTAGTTGCCTCAATTGCCAGAGGCAATGGCCGATATGGCGTTTCTGTCGCCAAACTTCTCTTGGCCGGCATAGCCCTATCGTCAGTGGCAGGAGCTCTAATAACCCTAGCAATGTCGACATTTGGCACACAGCTAATGGCTCAAGGACTGTATCTATGGATTCTTGGAGGTATTAGTGGCAGAAATTGGCAAGAGCTATTGCCAACGACTGGTTATGTTGCTGTCGGCTTTATAGTTGCCCTAGCAGCAGCCAAGCAACTCAACCTCTTGACCTTAGGCGAAGAGACGGCTAGTTCTCTTGGTCTCAACGTCGGACGCAGCCAGCTAATTATACTTTCTGCAGCGGTTCTGCTTGCCAGTTCAGCTGTCGCCCTCAGTGGCATGGTCGGTTTTGTTGGCCTAGTCGCCCCCCATTTATCCCGTCGCCTTTTTGGACGTGGAGCCAGACTACAGTTAGTCTGCTCAGGGCTAACAGGGGCAATTCTAGTGCTCTTCTCTGACCTGCTTGCCCGCACCCTAAGCCCAGGGCAAGAGCTACCCCTAGGAACTCTCATGGCCTTGATTGGTGGCCCCTTTTTCATCTATCTGCTCTCTTATTCTCTAGATCAGGTGCACAGCCATTAATATGCCGAGTGTCAATCAGGGCAAAATTCTCAAGGCCGAGCATGTAGGGCTGCGTTATGCCAGTAAGGGCAACCAGGCCACGAATATCATTGAGCAAATCAATCTAACACTAGAGCCCGGCGAGGTTCTGGCCATTCAAGGTCCAAATGGCAGCGGCAAATCGACTCTGATGAAAGGCTTAGCACGGCAGCTCAAGCCCTCAGCTGGAACAATTAGTCTTGACGGCCAGGACATCTGGAATATGAGCATTGTCGATTTTGCTCGACAGATTGCTTATGTGCCACAAAGTCTTGAAACCCCAAATGACATGACTGTCTATGAGCTAGTGCGATTAGGGCGCAACCCGCACCAAAACTGGTGGTCAAATCAGCTGAGCAAGGCAGACATTGCCACCATCGACAGTGCCCTAGAACGGTGTGGCTTAACCCGCTTGAGTACAAAAAAGCTAAATGAACTCTCTGGTGGAGAGAGACAACGAGCCTTAATTGCCATGGCTTTAGCCCAAGAGCCGCACTTTATTTTAATGGATGAACCGACAGCCAATCTCGATTTTCGCTATCAATTAGAAGTGATTGCTATCATCAAAGAATTAAAAGAACAAAAAATTGGGATTGCCACAATATTGCACGACCTCAATTTAAGTGCTCGAATCGCCGACCAGATTGCCTTAATAGGGTGTCTCTCTAAGACAATTGGAGACAAAAACATTGCCGACTCTTCGCCATCGCCTTCCCCTTCAACTATTGTGGCCATAGGCACGCCACAAGAAGTACTAAAAGAAGACCTGTTGAGGGCAGTTTTTGATGTAGAGCTGGCTTTCGTGCGCGACGATAAGAACAACCTCGACCTTTATGTACCTATTTCTATATCAAAAAAATTTCTATATCAAAAAAAT
>LNEX01000247.1 GCA_001464165.1 bacterium Ga0077546 | reverse complement strand
CTGCAGCACGGCATTTGCTGCAGCGTATACCAATGCACCACTGCGAATTAACTGCAAGGTCTCATAGCCAAAACTTGAAAAAGTTGTGTAGCCGCCAAGAATGCCAATTAAGAAGAAGGCACGGAATTCCGGTTCCATCAAATTTTTGCTCTCTGCCAACTGAGCAAGAAAACCGATTACTAAACAGCCGCTAATATTGACAACAAAAGTGCCAAGAGGAAAGGTCCAACCGTTGCAGGCCTTCTGCACCGCAGTAGAAGCGAGGAAGCGCATTAAGCCCCCCAAGCCGGCACCAATAAAAACGAGTAAGTGAGTCATGCGCTTAGTTTAGAGTAGCTGACGGCAAAATCAACCTCAAAAAGCAAATTAATCTAGTTCTGCTGGCACTTTACCAAGGCCGGCAACTGCAAAGCTAAAATCAAAGCCGCAAGCATAGCGATAACAGCACAAGTAACAAAGGCGACTGCTGCACCAAAGTGTTGGTAAAGAATGCCTGTGAGCAAACTCGCCGGTAAAAGGGCTAGACCAACAGCAAAATTGACGATACCAAAAGCGGTGCCACGCAAATGAGCGGGTGTAAGTTGCGAAACTAGAGCTGAGAGCACGCCTTGGGAAAGGCCAAGATAGAGACCGTAAACAAGACAAAGTAAGAGCATCACGGTCTGCTCTCCGGCAAAAGCAAAGCCCAAATAAGTGATGGCATACAGAAAGAAAGCAACTGTAAGCAGAGGGCCATGGCCAAGCCTATCAGATAGAATACCGGCTGGATAAGCGCTTAAGGCATAACTGATGTTAATAGCCACAAGCACAAGGGGACAGGTGGCAATCGACATGCCGCATTCTCTGGCCTTAAGAATAAGGAAAGCATCTGAAGAATTAGCCAAACTAAAAAGCAACACGGTGGCTACCAATAAAAAGAATGATGGTGGCATTTTAGTTTTAAGCTCAGTCAAAAGCTTGGCATCAAATAGCCTATCGGCACTCAAAACGCTCTTATGCTCTGGTTCTTTAACGCCAAAATAGAGAAGGAAAACTACAGCGAACGCCGGAATGAGTGCTATGGCAAAAGCAAGTTGATAATTACTCTGGGTCAGCCACATTAAAGCTAGAGCCACAAGAGGTCCAACCACAGCGCCTACTGTATCAAGCGATTGCCGCAAACCATAGGCGGCGCCTCTATTGCCTGAGCTAGTCACGTCAGCCACCAGTGCATCTCTGGGAGCGCTGCGAATACCCTTGCCGACACGATCGGCCAAACGGGCAATGAGCACAATGAGAACAGAATTGGCAAAAAGAAAGAGAGGCTTTACCAAAGCCGATAGACCATAGCCTAAAAGTAAAAGTCCTTTGCGCTTACCAATTCGGTCGCTCCAAGCGCCTGAAAAGATCTTGAGGATTGACGCCACAGTTTCCGCCAAGCCTTCTATCAGGCCAATATCAATAAAACTAGCGTGCAAAACTGACGACATAAAGTTAGGCAAAATTGAATGGATAAGCTCAGTAGAAACATCTGTGAGCAAACTGGCAAAGCCTAGAACCCAGACAGTTAGCGGTAATTTCTCTGCTCTCGCTTTAAACATATTGTTCAATTTCGAGCCTAAGATTAGGGTCAAGTTGACGGGCAAAAATGTTATCAATTGCTCGTCGACCACTTTCATTTTTAGCTTGGGCCAGAGCCCAAGCAGCATGCTCAACTAGAAGCAAATCATCCTCACGAGCAGCAAATGCAGCAACCTCGGCTAAGATTTGCTCGCTTGCCTGATGACCGCAAGCTAGTTGATTGCCCATTACCACTAAAGCATTGCGCAGGAGGCCACGGCGCTTAGGGCGCCTCAATGGTGAAAGCTCAAAACGCTGAGCAAAGCCTTGGTCACTCAAATGCAACAATTCAGGCAAGTGCAAATAATGCCCAACACCACTCTCAGGGGCAAATTCTGGCCACGGTGCTGGTCTTACTTTACTGTTATAAGGACAAACTTCTTGGCAGATGTCGCAGCCATAAACCCAGTCACCAAGCTGGCTCCGCAGAGCTAAATCAATGCCACCCTTATTCTCGATCGTAAGATATGAGATGCACAAATTAGCATCAACCATTTCTGCTTCAGCACCAACCTTAATAGCATTAGTCGGACAAGCTGAAATACAGCGCACACAGTTGCCACAAGTACCTTTGTATTCAAAATCAGCCTCAAGTTCAAAATCGACGAACAGCTCAGCAATGAAGTTGTATGAGCCTGAAAGCTTGGGACCAATCACTAGCGAATTTTTCCCAACGAAGCCAAGACCATGGCGCCGAGCAAGGGCTTGCTCGTATAGGGCCGCATCATCAGTAACAGGGCGTCTGGCAATTTTTCGTCCCAATTCGCTTTCTAGTCGAGTACAAAAATCTCTCAACTTGCTTCTGATTACAGGATGATAATCTCTTCCCACAGCATAGCGAGCCACCCGGCCCCAACTACCACTAGGAACTGGCGGTGGCTGGCTAAAGTAGCTCACCGAAACAATAATCACACTTTGAGCAGCGGGAAAAGTCAGGCCTGGAGTGACGCGCCTTTCGGGATCACGCTTAAGATAAGCCAGATCGGCAGCATAGCCCAGCTCAAGCCAATGCTCGTAATGCAGGCGCTCTTGTACCATGGGGGCAAGCAAGCCGATTTGCACTTGATCGAAACCAAGCTCGTGGCCAATGGCCAATACCCTCTCTTTCAAGTGAGCCATCTTAAAAGCCCTTCAATATTGACAGTACTGCTACCTTGAGAAGTCTATACTAAAGTACTCAGGTTCTTAAGATCTAAAGACCGAAAGGTACGCATGGCAGAAAAAACTCTTACCATTCAAGACTTCGAATATGATCTCGACCCAGCTTTAATTGCCCAAAAGCCACTTGATCAAAAAGAAAATGCCCGCCTGCTCGTTGTCGACAGAGCCAGTGGAGAACTTCAACACAAGCACTTTTATGACCTGCCCTGCTTGCTCAAAAGTGGCGACCTTTTAATTGTCAACGACACCAAGGTCTTGCCGTCGCGCTTAATTGCTAGGCGCAGATCTGGTGGAACAGTGAAATTACTCTTGCTCAAACCACTAACAAACAATATAGCTGTTTGGGAAGCGATGGTAACACCCATAAAGCGCCTCAAGCCAGGCCAAGAATTAGAAGTCGTAGACGAGAGTGGAAGTGCCACCACTATTGTCGTCAAAGACATTGTCTTGGGGCCCGACGGCTTTAAACGTCTCTTGGTAGATCTAGGCGCCAAAGAAAACGTATACAACCTACTCTCAAGCGTCGGTTTTGCCCCACTGCCACCATATATTACACGCGACTACCGAACCAATCTAAGCAATCCAAGCGAAAACACTCACCGCAAAGAAGACTTATTTCAGTATCAGACTGTCTTTGCCCAAACCCCAGGCGCAGTAGCAGCACCCACCGCTGGCCTACACTTCACGCCCACTGTTATAGCTGCCCTCAACGAGGCTGGCATTGACATAGCTACTGTAACTTTGCATGTTGGTGCTGGTACCTTCAAACCAATCGAAGCCGAAATCGATGAACATACCATAGAAGAAGAGTTGTACACAGTTTCAGCCGAAACGGCTGGCAAAATTAACAAGGCAAAAAGTGAAGGCAGAAGAGTAATTGCTGTTGGCACCACAAGCTTGCGCACGCTCGAAACTGCTGGTGCCAGCGGTTTAGTAGAGCCCGCGGACAATCAAAGCACCGCCTTATATATCAAACCTGGTCATAAATTTGCCATAGCCAATGGCATGATTACCAATTTTCACTTGAGCCGATCTAGCCTGCTGGTGCTGGTTTCAGCAGTAGCTGGCCGAGATTTGATCATGAAAGCCTACAAAGAAGCAATCGCCGAAAGCTATCGATTTTATAGCTACGGCGATGCCATGTTGATTTTATAAAATCTGCTCTTCTAAATAGACATAGCCTACGGCTTCAAGACACTATCAAACATTAGGGTCATGAAGGCATCCAGCGGCACCGTAGTTTTAGTTGTCTTAGCGCGCATGATGGCACCGTGCCAGCCGCTCTGAAAGAATTCAGCGAGGATATTATGGTCGAACTTAGAGTTAATCAGCTTAGCCTCTTGCCCTTCCTTAATGCACTTTGCAAAACGTCCACGCCACCTGTTAAGAACTTCTTCTAGCTTAGCTCTTAGTACTTCAGATTGATCAGACATTTCTTGAGAGAGGTTGCCGACTAGACAACCGTTGCGACAATGATTTTCTTTCAGGGCTTTTCGACCGGCATTGCAATAAGCCTTCAAGCGCTCTACCGGATTGTGCTTTTGATTCTCAAGGAATACCTTCAACTGCTCAGTTTGCTTGGCATCAAAATGCTCAATAATCTGGGTCGCGAAGTCTTCTTTGCTATCAAAATAATAGTAGAAAGAACCTTTAGGCACACCAGTAGCTTCAAGTACTTCTTGGATGCCAGTGTTGTTGTAGCCCTTGGTCACCATAATACTGACACCAGCGTCTAACAAAGACATCTTTGTTACTTCCTTCATACCACTCTGCCTGGCCATGCGCGCACTCCCGCTGCTACTTTCTAGAATCATAATAGACGAGTCGGCTAGTAATCGTCAATCTTCTCATTTTTGCCGTCAAATCACAGCACTTGCCACGAGGCCGTTATGTGGCTGTTATATAGGGGTCGTAATCTCAAACTCTAAGTTGAAATCCCCCACATCCGAGGCATCAGAAATGACTAATTTTGAGACAGCAGGCGATCCTAAGACCATCAATGAAAAGGCCCGGGATATCATAAAAGAGATGGATCAAACTGGTGACCAACACGCTCAAAAAGCGGCAGAGATGCTCAGGGCCGAGTTTGCCTCAGCTTCTATGAGTAATGACGAGAAGCGTCAACTAAAGGTGTCGGAGCCGATCTATTCGTAGCTAGCGCCACTCACTCCCAAATTCGCAGCAATCCCAAACTAGAAAATCAGCTCTATGTTCAGTTGACGACACACGACCGTCCCCTTGGTGATACCCCATGGCACGGCGCACCGCTCTTTGTCGCCAAGACCGAACCTGGTATGAAGTCATTTAGCCCGATCACTGAAATGCAAAATCAAGCCATCCATATAGCCCGCCGCATGGACGGGGGCAATCTCCACCTGGCGGCCGAAGAATTAAGAGATGCCGGCCGAAAATTGAAGCCTGCCGACTTTGAAAATTTGCTCAAAGAAGTAAGCAAACAAGAAGCCGCAAACATCGGTGGCGACTTAATTCTTACTTCTCCCTATATCAAACCGAAAAGCCCGGAGCAACTAGCCAAAGAACAAGCCGCCTACCAGACCACTAAATCAGCCCAGTTTGAAACCATCGCCAAGAAAACCGATGGCCAATGAGCAAAACAGAATGATACTTAAAGCTTTGATTGCGAGGCAACACCCAAAGTACCTTTCCTATTTGGAGCGCACCTTCGGAGTAGTGCTTTTCTTTACCGGGGCTTTAGGCTTCAACTCAGAGCCCCAAACGGTCTGAGCGTTCTTAATAGCTGATCGCATATTTTTTACTTCCAATGCGTCCGGCATAATAAAGCCCAGCCCTTCCATTATCCACTTTGCCAACAACGGATTTCGCAAATGATAGAACACGTTTCTTCCTTGCCTGTTCTCGACAACAAGGTGATGACTTCTTAAAACAGAAAGTTGTTGCGACACTGCAGCATGGGTAATGCCAAGAATATCCTTAAGAGCCCCGACTGAAAGGTCTTCTCTTTGTAGCTCTTCGACTATCCTGATACGAATAGGGTGAGACAAAACCCCAAAGAGCTTGGCTAATTCTCCGCTCACTACCGCTCTATATGGCATTGCTGCTCCCTGTCTGATTGACGCTTGCAAAGATTAGCATATCTATATATATTGTCATTCGTCAACCCTGTCTAGCACACATTAGTGCCCCTACTAAAGCCTGCAAGTAACAGCCTTGAATGCTGCCAGCGCCTGTAAATAGTCAACATGCGCTTCGACCAGACGCATCTGTGCTTCAGCGGTTGTGCGCTCTCTTTGATTAACCAGAAACAACGTGCTATCACCAGCAGAAAAGCGCAACCGTTCGCCTGTTTCGACTTCCTTAGCCTTCTTGACCTCGACTAAGGTTGCTTCGAAGCGTTCGAACGAAGTGTTTGCAGCAGATACGGTATCATCAACTTCGGCCTGAATGCGCAAGCGCTCAGTTTTCTCATCGTAATCAAGTTTGCGCAGCTTGAGCTGTGCCGCTTGCAATTGTCCCCGAGCAGATCGCTGTCGTAAAGGTGCAGAGATAACCATTCCCCCTCTCATCACTGAGCCTATACCTTGCAAGCCGGTATCGGCCCCCTGAGAGTAATATGCATCCATTACAGTCAATATCATGTTTTGCGCCAACCGCACCGCAATTTTTGTCTGCTGCCGCTCCAGCTCAATCTTCTTGAGCTCTGGTCTGCCTGCTATCGCCTGCTTCCTTCCCTCCATCCAAACAGAATCAGCTAGCTGACTCGGCTCAGGAACAAGAGCTGGAACCTCCGAAATTTTCGGCAAAGCCTTTGGATTGCCATTCTCATCCCAGAAAAAAACTGATAACAACAGAGCCGCCTTCTGGAACTCTCTTTGTGTCTTCACAAGAGTAGCCTGTCTACGCTGAATCTCTTGTTCTGATTCAGCGACATCTAGAGCGGGCGAATCACCACTTTGAACACGCATCTTGATCTGACCAACGCGAGCCTCAGCAATCTTCAGCAAGTCACTGGCAATATCAACCCGCGCCTTGGCGCCGACCCAATCAAAATATGTAGCAGCCGCCTTTAACAAAACCTCTAACCGTGTGCCACCAAATACCTGAGCAGCCAGCGGCTCTCCCAATTTTGCTTGCTGTTCTGCCGCAACCTTCTCGTTAATTTTCAATCCGCGCAAAAGTGGAACACTAAAACCAGCAGAATACTCACCAGCTCTTCCGGTGGGAATAAAGGGAGTTTTAGTGTCGTTGGGATTGAGGCGAAATTGTGTGAATACCTTGATTCCAGAGCGCGTTAGTAGATCGACTCTGCCTTCATTGTGAATAGCATCTTTCGCCTTCCCAGGATTTACAATATCTTGAACACGCTGGTATTCATGCACCGTAGAAAGAACTGGATCAAACGCGCCCGCCTTTTCTAAACGCTTAGCCCCAGCAATCAACCGCTCTGCATCGGCACTCAAAAGTTTAGGATAGTATTTATCGACGGTCTGAATGAATGAATCAAACGAAATAACTTTCTCTGAAAGATTTGTACCCAGGCGCATCAAGCGCAATGGGGGGATATCACCACCTGAGTCCGCAGGCGCGTTTGAGGTGCTGGCGATTTTCCTCGGCTGAGCCTGAGCAGAAACTTGTCTATCCAAAGCAAAAACTCTTTCACTGTGGCCCGCTGAAAGCAACACATTGACGAGAATCGCAATAAAGATTCTGCTTCTAAAATTACGCAACGTCTTTTGTCTTGCAAATGGCGGCACGACCAAACCTTTCTCTCTAATCTCTACTTTGATTTTCTCTTACTCTCTGACTTACCAACATCAGAACCTTTATGTAATCCTAGTTCCTCTGGCTTTACCGTCGGAGGGAAGGAATTGAACTGTCGCCACAACTCAAACCCAAGAGGAACAGTATCGAGCATTATCCAACCGCTTGCCTCAGCCCCTGGACGCAAGAATTTAGAAGATGGCCATGGCTCATCTCGCCCACTAGCAATTAAATCGAGATCGGGTTTAACAATAACCCTGTAGCAGCTCTTACCGTCATCACTAGCATCAATAACCGCCACTTTGCCGCCAAAAGTACCAACGGCAATGGAGGGCCAACCAGCAAACTGCAAAGCTGGCCAACCAGCAAACTGTAATCGCACAGGTCGACCGACAGAAACTAGAGGAGCATCATTGTCACTTATAGTCAGCTCAGCCGCTAGGTCTTCGGTCTGAGGGGCTAAGACAGCCAAAACTGTTCCCGCATCAACAGTCTCGCCAGCACCAACACACATAAGGCGGACAATTCTTCCATCGCAGGGTGCGAAGACCTTTCTCTGTTCCATACGCCGCCGAAGATTCTGAAGATCTATGTCTAATTTGCAGATTTCTGCTGTAGTAGTCTCAACGGTCTCTCCAGCCGAAGCAATGGCCGCAGAAATACCACTCATAGCAGCTTCGGTATCCGCTACCACCTTATCTTGGTCAAAAATAGCTACCGTCTTATCACGAAGGGCGATGTCTAATGCCGCAATTGCTCTCTGCACGTCAGTGAGTGCTCGTGTATGGTCGAGCTGAGCCAACTCAAAGTCACGCTTTGAACGAACACCTTTATCAAACAATTCTCTTAGTCGCTGCAAATTAAGTTCGGTAGTTAATGCGTTCTGCTTTGCCGCTTCTATTGCTTGCTTTGCCGCTTCAATACGATCATGAGCCTGAGCAGATCGCTCTCTGGTAGACGGAATAGCAGCCCCTTGGGATAGCTTAAGACTACCGACTTGCCGTTGCAACGCCTGTGCTCTGGCTTGAGCCGCGCTGCGACGACCAATTAATGCTTGCTTCTGAGCCTCCAGTTGTTGTATCTGCTTAGGATCCAAAAACTTAGAATCTAAATCAATCAAATCAGCTATTAACTGGCCCTTTTTGACATACTGACCGTCACGAACATGCCAACTTTGAAGTCTGGCTGGTATCTGCGCCTCAATGCTCTGCGGGCGTTCCATCGGAGAAACAATCATGATTTTGCCAATACCAGAAATAGACTGCTGCCATGGCACAAAAGCCAAAATGCCTGCCAAGGCAAGCAAAAACACAGTTAGAACCAAGGCGAGCAACAGATAACCGCGCGAAGACTCTACTGCTTGAAGCGATTTATATCTATGCGGTAGCCGCTTCATTCGCTTAGGCAAAGGAGGCGGAGAAAGTAAAGGAGGTAACTCAATGGGTGCTTGGGCAGAGATAACGGTATCAGCTTTTACAGCTTCAGAATTATCTGTTTCTGTTAAATCCACTATTGCCCACCTCCGTCTCTGGCTGTTTTGCGGCGTTCGAATGAGCGTATTTGTTTGGCCAAATCAGGAAAGAGAGTCGAAAACTCGCTCTCGTTGCGCCAAGCTAGATCTGCTGGCGATGCGGACTCAACTATACGCCCAGAAGATAAGACGTAAACTTTACTTGAACGCATAACCACTTCAGCGTCGTGCGAAATATCAAGAACGGTCCACAAATTTTCAGGCTCAAAGAGAGCATCAATAATTTTAAGTTTTGTCTTCTCATCAATACCGGTAAAGGCTTCATCAAGAATCAGCAGCCTTGGCCTCTCGGCTACGGCTCTAGCAATCAACAAGCGCTGAACCTGTCCCCTCGATAGGTTCCGACCGCCGCTTACAAGCATCGTGCTGAGGCCGTACGGAGCATTAACAAGATCATCATCGAACTGAGCCAACTCTAAAGCCCAACGAACATCTTGGTGAGTAACAAATGATCTTCCCAGACTAACATTGTCTTCAATAGTGCCTTCAAAGATCTCATTCGTATCCCCAACCAGGCCAACACTGCGCCGGAGGCTCTTCAAATCGATATCTCTTATATCGAGCCCTGCCATTTCTATGGTGCCATTACTAGCTTCATGCAATCCGCAAAGTATAGAAGCTAATGTGGATTTTCCCGCACCACTGGCACCGACAAGACTGGCTCGCTCCCCAGCCTGCAAGCGCAAGTCAACGCCGGTGAGAATCTCCCGACTTTGATTATACGAAAATCGAACTCCACGACATGCAACGCTCAAGCCACAATTGTTAAAAGGCAGCTCAATTCCAGTGCCTCTCTCAAGCGGTAGATCGGTGAGATGACCAACCTTATGCAAACCAGTTAAAAGATCGTAAAAAGTATCACAGTTTCGTATCAGCTTCTCTAAGGCAGCAAGTACTGTCAAGACAACAATCTCGGCAGCCACAAGTTGACCGAGAGTCAATTGTCGATTAATTACAAGCCACCCACCCACAGCCAGAATACCGGCGCTCGCAAGAGCCTGAAAGAAATATGTACCAAAAGCCTGCCTGAAAATTACAGCGAAATGAGACCTCCTCGCAACCAGATATCGCATAACTAGGTTGTCTGTTCGCTGGTTAAGGTATTGAGATGTCCCGTTAGTCTTAAGGCTTGTCTGACAGCGCCCCATATCTTCCAGCCATTCAGCCAGCCTATACTTGAGCACAGACTCAGCGATGCTTGTTCTAAGCCCACCGATACCAAGAACAGCTGTCGCGAACACTATGAAAACGATAATAATCAAGTCAAATGCTAACAAAAAGGGGCTGTAAAAAGCCATAAGTAGAAGCCCTACAAAAACCTGCAGAAGTGCAGTGGGCATCTCTAGCAAAAGCTTTCCCCAAGCCTTTTGCACATTGACCACGTCAAAGAAACGGTTAATCAGCTCTGGCATGTACTCATCTGTCAAAGCAGAGGCTTTGATCTCAGGTATACGCTCACTAAGCGATAGTGTAATGCGGGCAAAAATTCGCTGTTCTAGATTCTCGACCAAACAAAGCTTCATCATCCGCAAGATACTACTGAAAACAAGACCTGCCAGCACAAGCAGAGACAAAACAATGAGAGGCTGCAAGAAGATACCAGCAGCGATGGTATTGACCAGAGCTTGCGCAGCAAGCGGAACGGCAAGAGAAATAAAGCCAGTTATCATGGTATACGTGACAAGGACGAATAAGTCGCGCTTATCTTCTAGAAGCATATCCCAGAGCCGCTTGAGAGGCGAAACTCCTGATTCATGCCCCAAATGACCGAACGGCTCAGACCGAACGCCGTGGAGTGCGTGATGGGCGTCAACTACGTCATTGAGTTCATCTGTTCTCATTCTAAACACAACTCCGAACAACGCGCCCAAGTAACGCAAGAATCCTCTCGTACGGATGAAGGACCGACCGCAGTAAGCCAAGTATATCACGTCATGCATACTCATGCATGTATTTGAATACTTGAACATAAAACGCGCTATTCTTGATTACAAACGAGATTTAACAGGAGTGGGATCGACCTGCAGGTCTCGTGTTTATGCCAGAAAGAGATATTCTGCACCATTAAGTCAAGACTAACAAATAGCTTGCCTGGCTGAGCCTGGCCAATGAATTAGTGAGTTAATAAATTGATGTTTATGCTCCAATGCCAGAGCGCTTCCCTGCGGCGAAGGCAAGGCTCAGCATTCTTAATAACGCATAGATCTTCATCAGCCGTCAGCAATATTCCGCTAGAGGCCGCTCAAAAAAAAATACAAAGAGTGACCGCAGCCCCTTATAACTCTTCGCTTCGCCAGGATTAGCCAGCGCTTATTAAACAGCTGATAAAAGGAAGGTGAAAGGATAATGATTTAAAATGCAGATAATAAAGTATGCAAATCTCCGAATATATGAAAACTTTGCTCTATTCTTGTTGCACGATTACTGTATTCATGACCAATAAGGAGAAGAGAACAGCTAGCACTTAGCGCGACAGCCGCTTGACCCGCGAAGACGGAACGGCCAGCCCTAACCTAAATCTTGGCTCTGAAAATAATTTATCGATAGAAGCTTAAAAGTTCACAGCAACAAATTTCTGAAAGAAAAGGAAGTGCCACCGTCATGTCAGTGCAGATACTATTGAAAAATTGCTTGACTATATCCGTGGTCATCTCACTAACAGCTTCAGCAAAACAAGCTTCATCACTCGAGATTAATACGCAAGTAAAAGATACGCAAGTAAAGGAAGCGAAAGAAATAGTATCAACAGAAACTGAGAAGAATGACCGTCTAAGCTTAGTTGGCTCGGACAATATGTTTTCGGAAGTCAACGCGCGCACACTTCTGCTTTCAGCAAAGCAGTCAATGAGACACCACAATTACAAGAAGGCAATCAGACTTCTGAAGGAAGCTGTAAAGCTCGACCCAGACGACACCGATGCAAGATGCCTCTATGCTGAGGCCCTGCAAGAGAAGCTTTCGCATCAAGTTAATAAAGATCCAGAGGTCTTCAATACATGCGTTAGGAATTGGCTAATGGTGGCAAGAAATGAGACTGGAGATGAAAAAGGCTTGACATACAAAGGAATAGGCATTGGAGTAAGCCTCTTTCAAGACCCAGACAGAGCAATCAAAGCCAAGGCAAACTTAAAAAAACTTACTGGATACCTACCAAAACCATGGGAGACTAACGAGCGCTACTTACGCCGAGTGCTTAAGCCAGCAACAACCAGTGTTACGGCTACTATCAAAGTGCCCGACGAAAATACTCATAAATAGAGATCGTAAATCCACTAACTAGTCGTTTTGCCAAAATACTCTCTTCTTGTCACGGCAACATCTGACACAAACATAACTCCTGAATGGTGACTGAAGATCGTTCTCAAGCCTGAAAGAATTGGCTCAACCTTTTCCTCTGGCACCACAGTCATTATCATTTCGAGGCTCTCAATTCCACCAAACATAAAATGCGATTCCTGCAAGCCCCCATGGCCTTTACCAGCAGTTATTGCGATGACAGTGTA
>LNEX01000246.1 GCA_001464165.1 bacterium Ga0077546 | reverse complement strand
ACCATGTTCTGTTCGACCTTTGTGCAAATTACTTGCCACTGACCATCAGCAGAATAGCGATAGAATCTCCCTTCTTCTCGCTCGTAGGCGATCAAATGAACCCACTCGTTGTGATAGAAGCGCTTGAGCAATTCATGCCTACTGATAATCTTATCAATCGTCGAACGGGGGGCTTCAATAACGCTGGTTAATCGTAGAGGCTCATGGGAGACAAGATCACCATTCATGACAGTCTGCCACGGAAGGCCAGTTCTTAAGTCGCTCTTGTTTCCGTACATCACACCAATATGATCCACAACATTGTGATAGACCTTGCTGCCCGAGCCATAACACTGGTTATCTGTGACAGAAAAATAGTACTGCATATTAATCCACTGAGTTACGACCTGAGGCGCAGTCATAATTACTTCCAACAATTTTCCATCTGGGTCAGCAAGATAATCGTATGAATTTAAGAACGCTCGCCCTTCAAGGTTAACGTCTTTAGTAATCTCTCGCCTGGCAATAATAAATGACGCATTGCCAGACAAACCCCACTCGGGGCGAACCTGACTCCAGTCGGCACTGCGAGTCATCACCTCTTGAACAGCCTGCTTTTGAGATAAATTGCTAGGCAACTCAGGAAAACGAAGACAGCGCTCGGCGCTGGTAAAACGACTTGCTTGTTCAAGATCTTCAATGATACGCGCCAAATCTAGACGATGGGTAGTGGGCACATCTTCTAAGTCCAATAGCCGCACTGCATCGGTCGTAGTATCGATCCTAGCAGGAATGAAATGAGTATCACTAGGTATCTCGATTCCCTTCTTGGCCAACATCTCCCGCACGGGTAATTTGTTCGCCATAGCAGCAAATGCTCGTGAATTTGCATGCCCTTCATTGCCACCGCAGGCACCACAATCTAAGGCAGACTCAAATGGATTGTTGTCAGACGTGCTACCGTGACCACACACTATGACAATACGCGCAAAATTACTGGTTAGTCCAATCATTCTCAAGGCAGTCTCAACCGTGAAAACTTGTTCTTCCAAAGTAAATCCTGTTCTGGTAATTCGCTCCATATGTGCGGCCGTACCGCGCGGAATTATGCGGTATACGCGTCTCAGATCGGCTACCAACAAACGAGCTTCTTCGTTCGAGATTATGGGCAACTTATCCGTGATTGCACGGAGCAAATCTTCAGAATCAGCTTCTGCCATAGCACAGCTGTGAACGATTTCAGCTAGCTCCACTGACACCGGGCCCACCTTTGCAGCGAAACGCTCTTGCAACACACTGCGAACGATCCCCAGCTGGTTAGCAAGCACCATCTCTTTCGCCTCTGCTGGTGACAATTTATCGATAGTTAGTGTTGTCGCCACCGGCGATTCCACAAATCGCTTAAGCCAGTTACTAAAGTCTCGATAAGCCAGGGGAGCAATGGTCTTAAGGAAGAAAGGCAGACTATAGAACCATCCAATCGACTCGACGGTTACAAAAGGAGTTATGAAATGGTCTTTGAGATTATGCAAAAGAGCCCTAGCATTTCTAAGTAGCTCCGAGCGCTCTCTAAATCGCTCTACTTTATGGTGTTCATAGGGGCGAGGGACCTCGCGCACTATATTGCGAGCTTTCATAATTACTGGAAATTGATCGATTAAATGCTCACTACCAATAGGTTGATATCGAATGAAACAGAGAAAAAATCCAGCCACTCCAAAAGTCTGATTTCGACCAACAGTTTCAAGATGACGCCTAAATGGCTCTGAGCGCACGTCAATACAAAACAACGACTGCGACTGCGGACGCAGTTGCTGTGCAGAAGATTCTTCTCTGTCAATGGCCTGCTCATTATCGTCAGCCGCAGTAACCCGGCTAAGCTTAGCTATCAAGCTCTGCTGGTAGCTTGCTTCCATTGCCTTTAGCCAACAAGGTGAAAAGGTCTTCAGGCGAACTGTCTAGAAGTTCTTGAAGCGACAGACCCAAGCACTTGCTTAACTCTACTAGGCGCCAAGCACGGGAAAGACAAACTATCTCCTTGCTTTTCTCTTTGGTCATACATAGATAATGCGCCGCAAGCTCTCGCCATTTATCAATATGATTTTCTTTGTACCATTGTCTGTCTATCGCGCTTGAAAGATTGACATCGAGCTTGCTCTCGGCCCTCTCTCGCAACATCAGATAAACAGAAGCATTCTCAGACATATAGCGTTTCAAAGCACTAAGTGAGGGCTCTATATCAAGCTTCTGGCGACAGGCAACGGTAACGAGATGGTGCTCATAAACCAATCTTATTGCTGCATATTGGGTTAGGTCTGCCGGGTAAGTTTTTTGCCACAAGTGATTAGAACACTCAGCGCGCCATTTTAAAAAACCTGCCCATCCAGGCAAAGCTGCCAGATGAAGGGCTAAATAGTCTTGTTCCTGAGATTCGGGAATTCCTAAGGCTGCCAAAACGCTTAGAATGCAGTCCTCAGGAGATTCAGGCAGTGACTCGAGAGTTTCGCGCCAACTTTTGGGATCGAATCCTACTGGAGGCGGAGACAACAAAGAAAGGTGCTTCCAAGCCTTATATAGAGTCTTCTTTCGCATGGGTTGTGACCAGGCTGCTTGACCCTCGTCTAAGAAGGCGGAGCACCACTTTATTAGCTCATCATCGACGAACTGACAGATTGCAGTACCAAGAAAACGATCACACCACTGACTAAAATTAATAGTCTTGCCTAAGCCATCACTATCTTGAGAAGCGACTTGCTGAGCCTTATCTTCTCCCATCGATGGTGCCGCAGCCAAACCCAGATGAGCAGAAAGTGCATAAATTTCAGTTCGCTGAGGGCTACAATCTATAAGGGGCGAGAGATTGAAGTCTGCCGGGGCCGTGATAGAGTTCAACAAACTAGCACGAAAGACTTCAGTATTTTGAACGATTCTAGCTCCAATAACACTGAATATTTATTAGACCCCTTCTATAGAAGTCACGGTACGATTCATTAGAAAGGTAACCACGACCACCGCGCACCCGTTGTGCTTTTCGTACGGCCTCTTCGAAGTGTAAATATTCCAGTTCACGCAAGGGATTATTACTGGTGAACGTAGCCAAAGCCCAGTAGGGTGCAACTATCTCACTAGAAAGATTGACTTTCGAACGAATAGCCAATCTCTGAGAATCCGAATAGGTAGCGTAAATTTTTATCATAGAGTATGCGCAGTGAATTGCTCAGCAAGGGACGAAAAATGATCTAAATGGAAAGTGACAGTAACCGAATTTCTCTTTGTCGCCTTAGACTTCAGCATCGTACTGTGCTCTTTTTCCTGCCTAGCTTCTTGGTTCATAGGCGACGCAAAACAAGGAATTAAACCGCCAAACAGAAGAACTAGCGCTAAAGCAATCAACGCACACATATCGCTCACGCCAATGTCTCTGTACACCAAATCTGTTCGCTTTGGCCCAAAGAGCAGTTTAGGCATCAACGAGGCAAGCAAAAGAGAGCCACCTAAGTAGATGGACGTTGCCAAAAGAGCCATAGAAAACTGATTGGCTTTTAGCAACACAGACAGGAACATTGTCGATATCGCAAACGGAGGGAACCCTGCGGCGGCAATACTAAAGACACAGACCATTGCGCTCAATCGTGGCATCGACTGAGATAGTCCACGCAAATTCTCTAACATCAAGGTGCCGTAAATCGACTTCAAGTGATGAGCACACAGCATCAAACCGCTAATCGCAATAGAAACCGACAGCACAAAGCATCCAGTTTCGACACCAGCTCTGCCCTCGATGCCGATACTCAACCAGGCAATCGAAAACAATACCGTACCCAAGGCAGCAACGATGCGACCTAGATCAATCTGCACAGACGCCCTGAGCATCGTAACTAAGGCTCCAATAATCGCAAGTACTGCAACTGTCGAGGAAAAGCCTTGCGGCAAGGCGCATCGCGCAACCAGAGAGTAACCTAAACAAGGTAATACCACGGCCAAAAAAGAGCCGAAAGCGCCAGAAAAACTGCCTACAGCGCTTACGAATGCGCCATGAACAGGGAAGAGCGGGAGAAGAACGCAAGCAGATAAAATAACGAACATAGCAGACAGTGGTTCTTGAACCACTGAAGAGCAAACTAAAAGGAGAGTCAAGATGCTTGAGTATAAAACTACAATCTTGCATGACCTATTGCCTCTTCCTTCACTCAGCGAGAACAGAGCAAGAAAGACCAATATAAAGACTAAAGCAACCAGCTGAACAGTTCTAGACAAAGAGTCGTTGAGGCAAGCGAAACTCAGTCCAGATATAGCAAGAATAGAAGTGACCGATTTGGAAGCACCCGTCACTCTGTGTTGACTAACTACACACACGAGTGCCGAGCCTGCAATGATCACTTGTATAATTTTGCCAATTTCCAGGCTCGCAAAAGTGGCTAAAGTTGGCATCGTAATTGATACCACAGTCGTCAAAATCAAAAAAACACATAGCAAACTCGAAGACACAATCGCTATGTCCTTCGTTAACTTAGCGTTTGACCGTAATGCCAAACAAACCAAGGCTGCTAGAAGAGCAAAAACGCTAGCTAAATAGCTGATTTCCACGGCTTAAGAGTTCCTCACGGTAGCCAATCTGGCAAGATAGCATCAAGTTTTCTCGAAACAAACACAAAAGTTCTAGCAGCACTTGCTGAGACTTGGTCAACATAGAGCCTATTCCAAAACCACAAGTAAAGTACCGGCGCGAGAGAAAGCATCCACCGTGGAGAGAGGCTTTGCTCGCTATGGCGATCTAGGTAGCTCATCGACCAACCTGACAATAGTAGAAATAGAATAATGCCGACCAATATATCGAAAAACCAAAGAGGAAAAGCTGCAGAACTAAAATAGTGAGCCGCTTCGCCAGCAACGGGATAGAGAAAACAGGTAAAGCTCTCCGTTGTCCACACATACATAAAAACAATAAAGCATGCAGTAAGAACCATTGCACCAGCTACTTTCCACGATTCCATAGACCTTAAAGAATAGAGGCTTAAAATCGCCTGCGAAGATGTTACCCAGGCAAAGAACAAAAGGATAATCGTTCCTTGAGCTTCCTTTAGCTCAACCTCAACAACTTCGTTTGCCACCAGCAAAATCACAAGAGGAAGAAGCAAAGTCATAAGCACCCCCGTAGCCCAAGGCAGACGTCTAAAGGCTTGCTGCTCTGAGTGACCAGAACTGGGCAGGTGAGGCTCTCTCCTGTTTTTATGGATAACACTACCTGCACTGAGAAATAGAGTGGCTTTAAAGATTCCGTGAGCTATCAAGTGGAAAATAGCCAAGGCGAAAGCCCCAAGCCCACACTCCATAATCATGAAGCCCATCTGCCCCATCGTGGAGAAACCCAATTTTGTCTTGATGTCAGCTCTTGTGAGCATAACTGTCGTGCCGAAGATGGCTGTAAATAAGCCCACAATGAAAATGATGTGCAACGTGACCGGACTAAGACCATAAAGCGGCGCCAGTCGATTGATCAAAAAGCCTCCGGCATTTACAACTCCAGCGTGCATCAGTGCCGAAACAGGAGTAGGAGCACCCATCGTCTCAGGAAGCCAGGCATGCAAAGGTAGCTGGGCTGACTTCGCCATGGCACCGACGAAAAGCAATAGTGTTACACATGTGTTTACGTGAATCTCTGGACCAGCAGCCCACAAATGAAGAGTCGCAGCGCTGGCAGCTGCACGTTCAAACACAGCCGGAAAGACAAGAGTTCCATAGCTTTTGTATGCCAACCAAACGCCACAGAGAAGTGCTATATCGCCTACTCGAAGAATTACAAATGTTCTGAAAGCGGCTCTAACAGAATCAACATCATCTCGATTATGACTGAGTAATAAATACAACAAAAAGCTTACGAGTTGCCACCAGAAAAGAAGCATAAGCAGACTGCCACATGTCACCATGCCTAGCAGTGCAAATGTCATAAAGCCGAGCAAACTGAAAAATCGAACGTAACCAGGATCGTCACGCATATACCTAGCCGAATACATTTGAATAACAGCACTGACCGCAGTTATCAGAACCATCATAACAGCGCTCAGTCGATCAATATAAAAGTCGACACGCAGAAAATTGGACAACAGAGCACTAGCCTGCATACAGAAGTGAACATTACCTGTTGAGGCGACACTGCAAAGTATAATCAAGGCGCCAACAAAAGATAGAGCAATACTTACAATACCAATTTCATGACTGCGACCGACAAGCTTGTTGCCGGCGAAGGCAATCCAACTACTGCCAAGCAACAATATCGTCAATATTGCGAACAATAGTGAAATGTTCATACCCTAATCCCAAGAAGCCAAATGCCCGTAATCACTTCCAAGAGGCTCTACCGTATAAAGCGTGGCATTAATAGCGCCTAGCGGCTATTTTGCAGCGCTCTCCCTTGTTGCCCTCGCGAGAATAAATTCTTGAGTATCCGGATCGAAAATTTCAAGCCTATTCTCATCAGAACGATGAACCCAGGCATGAAAGCGCAAATTACCGCTCGCAACATAATCTTGAAAATTGGGGTGAGACAATATGTTGCTTAACTCAACTAAGACACTACGCCTGCAAGCCTCCAACAATGCTTCAGCAGAGTTGCATTCGCTGTTTAATAACAAGAATTCTTTTTGATCTTGATGCTGATGTTGAAAATACCTAGAAATTAACTCCCGCTCTTCAGGGCTGTGCTCTGGCTTAGCGAGAAAGTCGAAGAACCGGCAATTGGTGTGCCCGTATACAATGATGTCGCTAACATCATTTTTTAATATGGTGGGAAAAGCGCCAACAAAGCTTGGGCCGAATGATTGAAAGATAAAGAGCCGATCCTCTGCTAAATCACTAACATAAGGCAATCGCCAACCCATATCAGAACAAGCGAAAAATGCAACCGCCTTGACACCACCGGACATCAGTCCAGTGGAAAGCTGAATGTCATCAAGATACGTCACATATGGCGAATTTATCATGTCATTACCATCAGCTGTTAATTCCAAAAATCTTCATCTCGTACTTTCATCTTGTACTTTCAATTCGTAACTTTCCTACCGAGACCTCACACAAACTTCGGACTCAATCTATTAAATCGAGTGTACACAACGGAGCCAACAGATGCAAGTATCTGAATACATCAATTTGCAAATACATACAAACTTGAAAATATTTGCAAATAAAATAGATTAACCGCCACCTCGAAGCACACGCCAGAGGCGAGCGCCAAACTCAATATGGCGCCCGCTTAAGCTCTGGCAGATGCATTTGACTGAGCAAAAAAACTAAACAACCGGCAACCGAACGCTTAACCTTCGACAAGAGCCCCGAAAGGTCTATGAAAGATCTTATTCATATTATTATAGAAGTATGAATATTCAAATATTCAAAATTTTGCAAGCGATTAAGGAGGGGCAAAAATGCGAATGATTATAAAAGTTTCGCCCTCGGGATTTTTCATAGCCCATGGTATTTCAGGAGCATTATCCCGAGATCAATTATCACTCTACGATAACCAAAGAAAATTTGGCCTGATTCCAACACCGTCTAGAATCAACTTCTTTTTGAACTTTGGCAAAGGCGATCTTCGCGACGCAAAACAAAAAGGTCAGCAGTTAAAGAACTTGAGAAAGAAGCGACTGCCCCTAATAACCGCAACAACGCAGAGGGCACTTCGAGAGCTATTTTCGAGAATACCCAAAGCGGAAGCCTTGTTGACGAGATTCAAGAAACTGCTCTCTAAAGCAGAAACGACAGTTTAGTCGACTTGACGATACCGATTCAACCAGAGAACAGCAAGCATGCGGGGGATATCTATTTGCACCGACAAAGACGAACGAACAAACGGGGGCTCGCTCTATGGCAAAAAGCTTAATAGACCTTTATCGCGATGAATACGAGTTGGCGTCTAACACTATTGTGCCATTCTTAAATAGGAACTGGGAGGCATTAGACTTAGTCGATCCCACAAGCTCCGCCAGAGACGGAAGAATAACAAAGGAAGAGCTACTTCTCGCTCACCAGCAAGCGCTAATAGAAGAACGCTCCAAAGATGTAACTATATTGAATGCAATTTTGAAGCGGTATTCAACAATCTGCAGGTCTTATGACTATATCTACTCAGTCAAGAATGCAACTAGTTTCGGATTCTCGCTAAGCGACGTCCACCAATACACCCAAATGATTAACCCAGAACTGAAGAGAAGAGTCACCCCAGAAAAGCGAACGATTACGCCCCGGCTTGACAACGGTAATGCAATTAGTCTATGAAATTCGATGCAATAGGAATAATGGAAGCAATTGGCGGGCGACTGCTTTCCGGATCGCTAACCAAAGAGCTTGGCTCAATCTGCTCTGACATTAAGGATTTGCAGCGAGGTCAATGGTTCATAGCACTTCCGGACGACAGAACAGACGGTCACGATCTGCTTCACGAAGCCTTTGATCGTGGGGCTATTGGCTGCATAGTAGTTGACAATCGACGTTATCCATTCTTAGATGTCGAAAGCCAGAACTCTCTGCCCATATTAATCGGCGTACCTAGCACTCTCCACGCCTACTACCAACTAGCAATTTTAAGCCGAAAAATTATCAATCCAAAAGTTATTGCCATAACCGGATCATCCGGTAAGAGCACCACCAGAGAGATGTTGTGCAATATTCTATCCATAGCTTACAAGACCCACGCCGCTGAGACGAGCCGCCCCGACGCAAGGGGACTAGCCAAGAAACTACTAGAGCTGCCAGATTCTACAGAGGTTCTAGTCGTCGAATTATCCCAACGGGGCAGGGGTCAGATCGCCTGGCTTGCTGCTGGTATGTCCCCTGATATAGCAGTAATCACAAATATCGGCCTGGCCCACCTGGAGACACTAGGTTCAATAGAAAACATCGCAGCGGCTAAATGTGAAATACTGGAAAGTCTATCGCTAGAAACTGGTCTAGCAATAATCGGTGATGAGAACGATCTCTTAACCGAAAGAGCAAATCTCGTTTTTGCCGGCGGTCGAATATCTACGTTTACCCAAGCAGACATAGAGGTCGTAGGGGTGAAACCGAATTCGACGCTTTTTGTAATCTCCGGCTCAGACACTTTGTTTGATCTCAATTCACATGGCGTCGCATACCTGCGAGATGCGTGGTGTGCGATAAACTGTGCTCGGCAACTTGGACTACCAGATTACAAAATAGCCGAGGGTCTAAGGCGATACGATCCCGAACGGGGCCGGGGCAACAAAACAGTTGGCAGAAATGGTGCAACTATTGTTGACGAATCATACTCGGCAAACCCAGATTCAGTGCGCTCATCAGTATGCGCATTCTTAGACACGCGCGCCTTTCCACAGTTGCGAAAGTTTATCGTACTAGGAGCAATGCTAGAACTAGGTGAAGCAAGCGCCGACATACATGCCAAGCTAGGTCAATGGCTTTCAACTCAATCTTTCGAATGCCTCATTACGATAGGCGAAACAGCGGCACAGATCACTCGCGGCGCGAATGGTGCTAACTTCAAAGCATTTGCATCAATTACGCCATAGAAGCATACCGACTGCTTGCAGCTACCGTAGACGAAAATACTAGCGTACTCATTGACGGTTCTGATTGTCCGGAACTTCGTTTATTGGTTCAACTTCTGACCGCTGCAGACGCCGATGTTCAGATAATTGACAAAATCAGCAAAACTATTTAGGCATATCTCTAATGCGACATCAAAAAAGGTTGAAGTCGGCAGTTGCACGAAGCATTTCCCAGCGATCTTGGCTACCCTTCAGGTGCAAAAGCAAAACCATTGCCGCCGCGTTGCTGCACAAACTCACAGGCTAAATCGGCTCTGGCAATGATTTCTCGCGGATCTTCACCATGGACTGGATAGTAGCCAATGCCAAAACTTAGAGTAACGGGAATGCGGTGCCAATTGTGTTTAAGCTCAACTGATTCAAATTTTTTGGCCAGGCGGTCGCACAGAATAGCAGCACCACGACCTGGTGTTTCAGGGAGAACTAAGATATAGCGATCGTCTGACAAGCGAGCCGCCATATCAACATCTGAGCGAATGCCATCTAACAAGAATTGAATCACAGAGAAAACGACAGTATCAGCTGCGAGCTCACCATAGCTTGGTTCAACATTCTCAAAACCATCGATGCCACAAATAACCACAGTAGTAGGACGGTTGTAACGCTTCGAGCGCTTCAGTTCACGGGAGAGCCGACGCATTAAATAACGGAAGTTATAACAGCCAGGAAGACCATCGTAGAAAGCAATGAGCTCAAGATCTTCTTCGCAAATCGAATATTCGTCTTCTTCTCGCATGTGCGAAAACAGATCTGGCTCTTGAGAAGGCTTACCGTCGGCTAGATCTTGCTTGTTTCTGGCATCTGTAAAAACAGAATTGCGCACATTCGAAAGGCTACGGTGAAAAATACCGTCTCTGACAAATGTTCTATCTGGTTGTTGACTGGGTGACTGTGCCATTTCACTTAGTGACTAGTTGAAGAGTTTGAGACGAACGTCTTATAAAGAACAAAATCAAGAAGAATAACAAGAAAATGCAAGCCCTAGCTTGCCCAAATTGGTAATACCCAGATTCCCTTAGCCATAATCGCACGAAATTGCCTAATTATTAACCAGAGTATCTGGATTAATCAAATAAAGGCGCACCATATTCAGTGCTTCATTAGCTGTGCGCCAGCGCACCTCAGCCCGAGGCAACCTAGCGCCTAGCTTCAGAGTGCGACTAAAATAACGGTCTTGAGCGGCGAGACCTAAATATACAGTGCCCACGGGCTTGTCGTCTGTCCCGCCACTCGGGCCAGCGATGCCGGTTACGCTCAAGGCAATATCGCAGCCAGAAGCCTCTTTCATACCGCGAGCCATGGCCTCAGCGCATTGAGGGCTGACAGCACCATATGTAGAGAGCAAGTCTTTACTCACGCCTAAGAGCTTTTGCTTAGACATATCGCTATAGGTGACGGCATTAAACATGATGTAGCGAGAACTACCAGGTACATCAGTTAAACGCTCGCTGACCAAGCCACCGGTGCAAGACTCAGCAGTTGAAAGAGTCAACCCCTGAGACAGAAGCAGCTCTCCCACTGTCGATTCAAGAGTGGCCTGATCAACGCCATAGCAACGAACTCCGCTTTTACTCTTAATTTCATCAATAACAGGAGCAGCTAAAGCCTTGGCAGCTTCTTGACTCTCGGCCTTAGCAGCGACTCTTAAGCGACATTCCCAGCGACCGGCATAGGGGGCAACCGATGGGTTTGACAGCTCTAACAAATGAGCAAACATCTCGGCCAGCGCCGATTCACCAATGCCAAAGTGCTTTAACTCTTGCGACCAAATAGTATTACCACTATAAGTTTCAGCTAAATAATCATAGGCTGTGCCTTGCCACATGGCCTTTAACTCAGACGGTACTCCCGGAAACGTAAGCTGTCAATTCCGCAGAAGACGACTTAATTCCAGCATATGCCAGGTTTTCAGGGCTAAGACGCCAGACAACTCCAGGTGCCGAACCCACCGGGTTAGGCAAGATATCAGCACCAAGCGGCCTTAGCGCTTGCTTCTTATTGCTTTCTGGCATAGCAAAACCACGAGCAACAAAGAGACTCGTGATGAAGGCCAACAGCTCTTCATCCATTATCAGCGGAGCGCCGAAGAGGGCCGCTAAACACTCAGTGGTCAAATCGTCAGCGGTGGGACCAAGACCACCAGAAGTAATCAAGACATCGGCGCGCGCAAGAGCGTCTCTCATACAGGCCTTAATGCGCTCTGGATTATCGCCAACCGTGACTCGATAAAAACAATCAAGGCCCAACAAAGCTAGTTGTTGAGCCAAAAACTGAGAATTTGTATCGAGCACATCGCCAAGCAGAAGCTCAGTTCCGATGCACAAGATTTCTGCTTTAGCCACGACTGACCTTAGTGGTGTCCAGCGGCAGCAGGTGCTTCAACGGCATCCACTTTGTAATTAAACATAGCCCAAACACCAATAGACAAAACGGTGCAACAGAAAGCGACCATAAACATTATCATCCAAACTTGGGAAGGGTCTGTGTGTTTCTCTGCGCTCATTTCCCTGCTGATCTCCTAATATCAAAACTTTCGTCTAGTATAAGCACTTGGCTGCCTCACTTCCATCACCTTTGTTACAACGGCCTGGCCAGCCATGCTAACAATTTATCCATATCAAACGGTCGATCGGAAGGCTGCATTGCCTGCATCGTGACAATTTTATCCCCGCCCTTATCCCTCGTGATAGTACAAGCGATCAACCCTTCATAAGTAGTCTCGCCCTGCTGGTCTTTTAGCGGACCTTGCCAGTACGTAACGGTCTTACCGTTGATATCTTTTTTGCCCTTGCTAGTAATAGATTGAAACTTTGCCCAGTTGGTCGGTGTCCAAATGCCCATATCGTAGGCGCTATCAAGCTCTTGGTCGGCGTCTAAGCTTTCGCCCTGATAACGCCAGAACGAAACCTGGGTTTTATCTTTAGGATTTTCAAGAAAGATCACGGCCCTAGTCATACGAGCCGCCATTACCGGCTTAAAACCAGGCTCTGGAATGGGATCAGCAAAACCAGTGACAAAAGCGGCAGTTTCTTTCATATATTTGGGATCAACTGCCTGTATGAAGAAATTGCGCATCGAAACAATGCCAAGGGCAATGGCAGCGGCTGCCGCCACTATAACCAGGGCGGCAAAGAATGCCAAGACCTTAATTGGTCGACTAACGTTTAACTTAGCCGACCCCGAAAGGGGTAGTTCTGCTTCGCTTTTGCTTTCAGGTGCTGCACTTGCCATGCTTGTTAATTCACTTATTTAGGTCATAGTCGCAATATAAGCGCGCAATGTGTTGCTCAGCAGCATAGCGACCGTCATAGGACCGACTCCCCCAGGAACTGGAGTAATCAAGCTGGCTTTATCAAAAGCTTCTTCATATGCAACATCACCCACCAAGCGACCTTTACCGTCAGCACCCTCAATGCGGTTAATGCCGACATCGATGACCACGGCTCCAGGCTTGACCCAATCGCCTTTGACCATCTCCGCTTGACCACAAGCCGCTACCAATATATCGGCCTGGCGACAGACCTCGGGCAGATTAGCAGTCTTGCTGTGGCAGATAGTTACAGTGGCATCCTTCTGCAAGAGCATCATGGCCAGAGGTTTGCCAACCAACTCACTTTGTGCTGCTCTAAAAGACGCATAACACCAAGCGGGGTGCAAGGAAATAGCCCTTTGGCACCTTGCATGAGCAAACCGGCATTGACGGCAGTTAAGCCATCAACGTCTTTAGCTGGGTCAATTAAGGCCAAAATAGTTGCCGAAGAAATATGCTCAGGCAAAGGCAATTGCACGAGAATACCGTCAACTGCCTGGTCGCTGTTAAGCTTTTGGACGGTCTCGGCCACAGCAGAAGCCGGCACATCGGCGGACATTTCAATAAGAAAACTCTCTATCCCTACAGCTTTACAAGCAGCAATTTTACTCTTTACATAGGCCTTAGAAGCAGGATTCTCGCCTACCAAAACAACAGCCAGACCAGGTTTGCGACTTTTACCCTGACTCGCGGCTGCCACTTCGACAGCTAATTCGCCCTTGACGGCTTGAGCAATAGCCTTGCCGTCAATAATTTTCTCTACTGATTGCGGCGCTGGCGACAGAGTTGATGAATCCATTTGTAATCTCGCGGTTGGTAGCTTCAGAAGACCATCAAATTTATCAGAAATGCTTAAAGCAATTGCTTAAGTTGACTACACCAGCGCAACTTTTGACACCGTGGTCTGTGGCCAAAAGTCTTACCCTGCCGCTTCCTATCTCAGGTTTACTAGCCGGCGACTGGCTATTAAGAACAACTCCAATTTTCTTAAAAGGAAAGCTTTCACCTGGCTGTGACTGGGCTTTCAGCCAATCATCGGCAGAAATAGTGGCCACCAACTCATAGTCTTCACCGCCATAAAGAGCCCACAGGTATGGGTCTACAGCAACAGAGGAAGCAAAACTAGTCATGGCCGCACTAAGGGGAATGGCTTCTATGTCTACTTCTATATCGACCTGCGACTGCTCTGCTATTTGCCAGAGAGCGTCCCCCAAGCCATCGCTAGCATCCATGAGCGCCCCTCTACTGCCCACTAGGCGCGCCAGAGCCCAGGCTTCACACAACCGAGGTGAGGGCTCAAGGTGCGCCAAGAGCAACTCTCCACTGCCTGCAGGAAGATCGCCTTGCTTGCTTTTCGTCACTCCAGCGCCCTGAAGCAACAACTGCAGCCCCGCTGCACTGGAGCCAAAATTGCCAGACACAATGACCACATCTCCGGGCTGAGCACCGCTGCGCAGAAGTAACCCGGCTTCATGACTCTCGCCAATGACAGTGACATTAACCACCAGATGAGGGCCCACTGTGAGGTCGCCACCGACAACTTCAGCCCCAAATGACTTAGCACATTGAGTAAAACCAAGATAAAACTGCTCTAGATGCTCTTCTAGGTTCTCAATTTGAGCCGGAAGAGTCAGAGCCACAGTAAGATAACGGGGGCGGCCAGCCATAGCGGCGATATCTGAAAGGTTTACAGCACAACTCTTCCAGCCCAATTGACGCCAACTAGCGAAGTCGAGGCGAAAATGCGTACCTTCAACTAAAGTGTCACTGCTAACCAACTTGCCATCGGCCAGAACCGCGCAGTCGTCTCCAATGTAGGAGCTTTCTGTCCATTCTTTTATCTTCTTAACTAGTACCTGTTCTCTGGTAAGCATAGCCCTTGATCAAAATGCTACAATTTGGCGTAAGACGGTAGTTTAGCGTGGTGCTGTTATGAACCCAGTTTTACAAATTTTTGACGGCGTTTTCGGGCTAATTAGTATGGCACTATTTTTGTGGTGCTTGCTCTCATGGTTTCCCAACATCAACTGGAAAGATCAACCATTTGTCACCCTCGATAATATTATTCGTCCAGTGATTGCGCCAATTCAGCGCATAGTACCGCCAATCAGTGGCTTTGATCTCTCCCCCATTGTACTGATTGTTTTATTGAACTTCCTCCAAGGCATGCTACACACCGTATTGCACTAATGTCCTAATTTCTACGTAAAATACAGCCCTTCAACAAAAGAAAGCTCCGAAAGTTCTCAATGCAATCTAGACGCTCATTTCTCTTTGGCTCTCTTTCGTATACTTGCGGCACATTGCTGCTGCTCGATCAATTAGCTCAAGTACCAGCCTTCGCAAAAAAAACACCGCGCAGCCAGCCAAGTTTAGTTGGTCCTCATACTCTCTCTCGAGAAGACTGGGCACCGGCCATCGTACCCGATCATGTAGGCATTGCCGACAAGGGCTACCTCTGTTTTACCGATGAATTCGGCCGTTTAGCTGTGGTCGACATGCGCAAACCGGTGACGATCAAGACTCCGGTAAAAGTGGTGGCAGAACTCAAGGGCTTAGGCAATAAAGTTGTCGATTTTGCCGTTACTCCATTTGCAGCTTACGGCCTGACCTACAGAGAGGGCGATCAGTCAGAGCCAGTTGTTGACTTAGTTACAGTATCGCTAGCGCCAATAGAATCACCATCAATTGTCAGCGATATCCGCCTTGGTCGCTATACAGAAGCCGGTAGTATCGTTGCCAGTGGAGACTTAATTTGCGTTAGTGGAGTCAGTGCGGGCGGCGAAAATCTTGTCTCTATATACAGTGCCCCCAACCGCCGCTCAAGCAAAGAACCAGTCTACATAGCCAGCCTATCAGTGCAGCTCCCCGTGCGGGCTTTAGACCTAACTGACAAACAGCTGACAATTCTCTCATCAGCCAATGGTGGTCAAAAATCACAAGTAGACATTGTCAATTTAGTCAGCCCTGATGCGCCTGAAATTCAAAAATCATTGACTATCGAAGGCGACTATAGAGTAGTAACTCGCTTCAAAGAACTGATTTTGATTGCCGGACTAGACAACCCAAACAGCGCCAGCAGCGGGAAATCCAGCAAGTTTGGTCAAGCTAAGATCATAGTTGCTAGCGGTTCTCCGCACCTAACCAGCAGCATTACACTTGAACCCCTATCGGCAATTGAATCAGCAGCAGCACAAAAAGATCGTTTCTTAGTAGTCGGTCGCAACAAGGGCGAGCGCATCGTGATATCGCTCACTGTTGATAAAGGCCGCAACTTAGCTCGAGAACAAGTCCTCAATATTCCCTCAGCTAAAACTGACAGCGGCAAAACCACTTCAGTAGTGATGCGTGACTTATCAGCTTATGTTGCCACCGGTTGGTCTGGCGTTCAGCTAATGACGAGAGCTAAAGATGGCTGGACGATTACATCTTCGTATAGCATTCCCAAACTTGCAGCTGCAGGCGTTGCTGTCTGGAAAGATTTAGTTGTCTTAGCTGGTGCCGAGCTGCAGCTCTACCATGTTGGCCGCCCCGAGCGCCCGATCATGATGAATTCGGCAGCACCACAGCAAACAATTAAGGCTATGGTCGGAGCCGGAAGTTTCATAGTTTGTCTCTCTAAAGACGAAATTTCACTGCGCAAAATGGAGAAACTGCAAAGTGTAATTACTACTAGCAAGCTTACAGCCAACCAACTTTGCTTTGATAGCAGCCTAAGTAGAGCCTATGCCATTAAGTTTCTAGATAAGACCACAAAAATTCAACCAGTCAAACTATTTTCGGACAAACTTGAGCTACTTAAATCGTTTGAAGTGCCAGGCATATACAACCGTTGCCAAGCCACCAAAGGACAACTGATGCTAGGTGGTTTAAACGACATCGTCATTTACGCACCAGGCAAAACCAACCCCGACACTAGTACTGAAACGAAAAGTGAAACGAGTAAACCTGTTAACGGGAACTTGCCGTTAGAACAGGTTAGCGCTAGACATTTTGAAAATCTAGCCATCCGTGATATTGCCTTTGCTGAAGATGTTGTTGTCGTGACAGCCGTAGATCAAAATTCAAAAGGATTTTTCTTAGTGCTGCAGAGATACGACAAAGACTTGCATGTCCTAGGTTCAATTGACTTGCCCCATGACGGTCTCGCCCTCACCTGCCAAGGCAGTCGAGCCGTAGCAGTGGGTCGCGGCCTAGAGGGCAAAGATGTGGCGACAATTATCAACTTTGAAAAGACAGCGGCACCGCAAATTATCGCGACCTTTCCAGTAATCGAAGGTGTATCGTCAGTAGCCATTAGAGATCAACTAGCCGTTCTAGGCGGTCGGGGTCTCGAAATATTGTCTTTGAGTTAGAAATACTTCTTTCAGTTAGAACCCAGTAGGAAATAGTCGTGAAACTAAAAGCACCGGCGCTGACCACTCAGATTTTCATTGGTCTGGCTCTAGGAATTTTGGTCGGCTGGCTTTGGCCCCAAGTAGGAATGGCCTCTGCGCCAGGCGCAGACGTCTTTCTCCACCTCATTAAAACCATAATTGCCCCTCTGGTCTTTTCCACATTAGTTGTAGGCATTGCTGGTGGTCATGGTCATGGCGACAATGGCGGAAGTAACGCCTTCTCGGTTGGCCGGGTCGGCCTAAAATGCCTAATCTATTTTGAATTGATTACCACCTTTGCCTTAATAGTCGGCTTGGTCGTAGTCAATGTTTGCCAACCCGGCGCCGGTATCAACCTGAGCGCACTCAATGCCGGCGAGGCTCAAGAGCTACTAGCCAAAAAACCAAGTGCCGGTGATTTGATTACACACATTTTTCCTACCAGCATTATTGATTCAATGGCGCGGGGCGATGTGCTGCAAATTGTAGTCTTCACCATCATTTTTGCCCTTGGTGTAAAAGCTGCCCGGGCCACACAAATAGTAGACCTCTGCCAGAGTCTCGCTGAAGTGATGTTCAAATACACAGGCTATGTCATGAAAGTCGCCCCGATCGGGGTGGCCTGCGCCATGGCAAGCACCGTAGGCAAACACGGCTTGCTCGTACTATTTTCACTGGGCAAATTGGTAGGTACTCTCTACCTTGCTCTGGCGATCTTTATTATATTAGTGCTGGTGCCGGTTGCCCTGCTAGCTAAAGTACCTCTAAAACGCTTTGCTGCTGCTGTCAAAGAGCCTTTCTTAATTGCCTTTTCTACCACCAGCTCTGAAGCAGCTTTGCCCAAAGCTCTACAAAATATGGAGGCCCTTGGAGTACCCCGCCCAATAGTCAGCTTTGTTTTGCCACTGGGTTATACATTTAACCTAGACGGCACAACTCTCTATCTTTCACTAGCAGCCGTCTTTGTTGCCCAGGCGGCAGGTGTGCACATGCCAATTGAACAACAGGTCCTGATGCTACTTACTTTGATGCTAACAAGCAAAGGAGTTGCCGCTGTTCCCCGGGCATCTCTAGTGATTCTGGCTGGTACTCTGGCCACCTTTGATTTACCTTTAGCCGGTGTAGCCTTGATTCTGGGCGTTGACACACTTATGGACATGGCTCGCACGTCAGTAAATGTGCTCGGCAATTGCTTAGCTTCGGTAGTAATGGCCCGCTGGGAAGGGGTCTTTGAAGAAAAAGAATTACACGCTCAGGCAGAGCCAGCAGCAGCTATTGGCTTAAATCTCTGATTTAAGCAATATCTTTCGTGGCGCGCTATAAAAGTGGGTAGATCCATATCATGCTGCTACGGTTTGACAGCAGCCAACGCCTTTGGAGGTTTAATTGATGAGCTCTAGCGAAACGTCTACTCGTCGGCGGTTTCCACGTCTTTGCTCTAGTGCTTTTGAGCACCCCGCGGACAGGCAGGCTCTGGAAGCCCTAAGAAAAATTCCAGGCCTAGATAAGTTAGTACGAAAAATGCTTGAGCTGGGCTGGGAAAAAATTATGCGCGTTCAGCTGCTTGGCAGTGCTGTGCATATAACTCCGAAGCAATGCCCCCGGGTCTACAAACTTTTCAAAGAAGCCTGCGAAATCCTAGACGTCCATGAACCTGATCTCTTCCTCGCCTCAAGCCCCATCGTCAATGCTTACACATTCGGTGTAGAGAGGCCCTTCATTGTCATCCAGTCAGGTCTAGTTGACTTGCTCGACG
>LNEX01000245.1 GCA_001464165.1 bacterium Ga0077546 | reverse complement strand
AGTTTTCTTGTGTCTTTATGTTTTTTTCAATTTCGCCTTTTCTAAAAGACAAACTGCTGCTATTGCCGTGCAATAAAATATTTATATCGCTCTGCATGGCTTCGGCACTGGCGTATCGATTAGCTTGCTCTCGGGCCATGGCTTTTGCGACAAAGCCATCGAGCAGGTTGGCAGGCAATTTGGCTGAGGGGTTTTCGCTCAACTTAGGAGGCTTGTCTGAAATATGCATGTGTAAGACGCGCAGCAGATTGTCTGCCTGATAGGGTGGATGACCTTCTAGCAGTTCGTAGAGCAGGCAACCTAAAGAGTAGAGATCGCTGCGACAGTCAACTTGGTCGCCCAGGCATTGTTCTGGGCTCATGTAGTGCGGGCTGCCGAACATGTCACCAGTGCGAGTTAAGACGCTAGTGTCGTCGACTACATTTAGCTTGGCGATACCAAAATCTACGACTTGCACAATTGGTTTACCAGCAGTGTCAAAGCTAATCATTATGTTGCTAGGTTTGATATCGCGGTGCACTATTTCTTGCGAATGTGCGTGCGCCAAAGCCGATAGAGTTTGGCTAATGATGCTGAACGAGTCTTGTAGTGAAAACTTGTGTTTCGCCTCGAGAAGCTGAGCCAACGACTGTCCGTCAACTAGATCCATCACAAGGTAGGGTTCGCCTTCGTTGTCTACACCGTAGTCGCGCAGTCTGACAATGTTGCTGTGGTCTAGTTTGCTAATGGCAACGGCTTCTTGCTTGAAGCGTTTTAAAATTGTTGCATCTTTTGTCCGTGGTTGAACTAGTAACTTCACAGCTACTTCTTTCTCTTGCGCTTCTTTGTCTAGAGCTAGATGCTTGGCTCGATAAACTGTACTCATCCCCCCTTCGCCAATGCGCTCAAGCAGCTGGTATTGCTGGGCAATGATGCGTCCGATGTCGGGATCTGGTTTTTCGCCTTTTGATTCTTCTACTGATTCTTCTACTGAGTCTTTTGATGTGTCTTCTGTCGCTTCTGTGCTGGGGTCTGAAACCAGAGACATGTCGTCCACCACAAGTTTGGCTTGCTCAGCCTTTGCCTCCTTGTTGCGTACTGGTTTCATATTAAACTGGTCCTTGGTAAGCCTGAAATATATATCTGCCCATTTTGCCCAACAACTAGCCAGGTGATAGTTTAGAGAGTTAATCGGGCCTGTTTGTGGGTGTTTGGCCTCCTTGAAAGGGCGTCCTCCTAAAATGCTTATCTATAGATGTTAAAGTAGTGTTTCGCAAAGCCGCGGCTTTTTGGCAAGGGAGATGACAGTGAAAATTGTTCCTAGTGCTCATGGTCTTTCTCTAATCCTGTCTCGCAGCCAATCTCGCAGCCTTGCTCTCGGTTTGGCTTTGATGGTGATTCCGGCCTCTGGTCTGACCCTCTTGCCAGCGGCCTTAGCCTCTGAGCCACCTTATGCCAAGCTACTAGAAAAGGGCCAGCGCAGTTTAAAGAAAAAAGACTATGAGAACGCTGTTGCCACTTTTACTAAAGTTCTCAAGGACCACCCCGGGGTCTACGAAGCTTACCTTAGTCGGGCGGCGGCCCGTAGCGAGCTGAAAGACAATGACGGCGCCCTGGCTGACTACGAGCAAGCAATCAAGGCCAACCCTAATGTAGTTGAAATTTATCTACAGCGAGGTGAGCTTCTCGCTCGCCTTGGTGATAAAGATGCAGCAGTGCGTGACTATGGCGAAGTCTTGCGCCTTGACCCGAAAGATAGCCGGGCACTGCTTCTGCGGGCGCAGGCGTTGAAAGAGAATGGCGATTTTGCTGGAGCTAGCAAAGACTTCGATCAGTATTTGAAATTTAATGCGAGCTCCCTTCCTGTTCGCCGAGAAAGAGCAGAGTGCAAATTGCAACTCAATGCTTACAACGATGCTATTGCTGACTACGAGTATATTCTCAAGAAAGGGGGCAGCAAAGAGTTTGACGTGCACTATGAGTGGGGCGAAGCTCTAAAGCTTAAAGGTGATACCAAGGGCGCTACCGATCAGTTTAACCAAGCCATTGCATATTACTCAAAAAATCTTGCTCGCTCGCAGAAGAAGGGCTTAGATTACGTCTATCGCGGCATGGCATATTATCAGCTTGCCGACCTTGAGAAGGCCCTAAGTGATTTAGAAAATGGCGTGCGCTTGCTGCCAGAGAATGCCATGGCCCAATCTAGGCTGGGCCATGTGCTGCTTGCTAAAGGCGATAGTGCCGCCGCTCTCGGCCATCTTGATGCTGCTCTGAAGATTAGTCCTCGAATTCAGGGCGCCTTAGTTGATCGTGCCACCATAAAGGCGGCTCAAGGCAGCTATGAAGATAGCAAGGCCGATCTTGACAAAGCCTTGCTAATTACTAGAAATGCCGATGGTCTTTACTCGAGGGCCATGACTTTGCTTTCGCTGGGAGATGTCGGCGGCGCTGCTGATGACCTGACTGAGGCGAGCAAGCTCAACCCTGCTCTAATGGAAAATAAGCGCAAAGAGCTAGCGGCAAAGATTGAGTCTGGAGCCGGAAGCGTGGGCGGAACCGGAGCTAATACTGGTGGCAATATTGAGCAAGCTGCTAACTACAGTCGCTTGGCTCTGTTTGATTTAGCGGTTGGTGATTTTACCTCGGCTGAAAAACTAGTAAGACAGTCAATTAAGCTTGACCAGGGTAGGCTCGGCTCTAGTGCAAGGGCAGCTAGCACTACTGGCGCCAATAGTCTTTTGCTTCTCGGTCATATCTATTTGAAGAAGCATTCATTGGTGGAGGCTGAAGCCCTATTCCGAACAGCTTTGACCAAGCTTAGTCAGTCAGGTGACGGCAATCAGAAGTATGCAGTGTTTTCTCTTGAGCAGTGTGCCAAGCAATTTATGCTAGGTTCAAAGCTTGAAGAAGCGGGCTCAATTTTTTCTGATACTCGCATGCTGCGTGCCGCTCATGGGTGGAGCGAACATGCCATGCCCACTGAAATATCGAAGCGTGCCGAGCAAGCAGTAGAGGCTTATAAGCAAAAACGTAAATATGACCGCCAAGAAGATCTTGTGCGCAAGGCAGCCTCGGGCAGTTCAGATATTAGTGCTAGTGCAAGTTCTGCTGGGGCAAGCGCAGAGACGGCAGATAATTCGCAAGTAGAAATCAATCGACCGATTCGCGATAAATGGGCTCTAATTATCGGCACTGGCCGGTTTAAAGACCCAAAGATCAATCTTCGCTATGCTGCCAAAGACGCTCAAGACTTTAGCGAATTTTTGATCAAAGAAAGAAATTTTGCTCCTGATCATGTGCAGGTTCTCACTAACGAAGCTGCTACCAGGGCTAATATTCTTTCACTGCTGGGAAGTAAATGGTTGCCGCGGGTGGCTGAGAAAGATGACTTGGTTGTGATCTATTTTTCAACTCATGGTAGTCCGTCTAGTTTAGATATCGGTGGTGTTAACTATTTGGTGGCCCACGATACCGATCCATCAGATCTTTATGCCACTGGTATTGCCATGCAAGACTTAGCCCGCATTATCAAAGCGCGGGTTCATAGCGACAGAGTGATGCTTGTGCTTGATGCTTGCCATAGTGGAGTAACAGCACCATCTAGCGGCAAAGCTATTGTCAGGGCCGGCAATGTCGATGTCGACCCGATTGTGCAGGGCACCGGTCAGCTCGTCATTTCTTCAAGTAAACCAGATCAGCGCTCGTGGGAATCTCAGCGTTATGAGGGCAGCGTTTTTACTCGCTATCTAGCTTGGCGATGCTTATAGCTACATGGAGGCGGAAGTGCAGCGCGAAGTGTTGCGCGATAGAGGTTTGTTGCAAACGCCAGTTATGCGCAGTAAATGGCGCGGCAGTGATTTAATTATTGGTGTAAAGCCTGCGGCTCCATCTCCTGGTTTGGGGCCAATTGAGCTGCCTGATGCCGTTGACGGTCAAAGCAAAGACGGTACCTCTAATAGTGGTAAATTTGGTACTGGTAAAACTGGCGGTGGCCAGGGCAAGACACCAGCTCATTCAAGTTATGGACGTAGACACAAAGGAGCAAGTCGTAAGTGACAGAGCAACTGAATTCGGCAATGCGAGCATCTAAGCGTTTCTCTTGCAAGCTGTTGGCCGTGGCCGCGATGGCACTCTCTTTTAATTCTTTCTTGCCGGCTCAAGCTGAAGAAATTATATGGCGAGCATTCAACGAAAGTGGTAGCAAATTCTTTGACGAACATGACTATGAGAAGGCCGAACAAAGCCTGTTGAATGCTGTAAGGGAGGCTGAGAAAATTGCCACTCAGAGTGAGGAGCTGAAGACCAGCTTGACTCTTTTGCGCAAGGTTTATCTGGCTTTGGGAAACTCTTCTAAGGCTGATGCCATCGCCGCTCGCCTGGAGGCGCTAGGCTCAAGCGATAAGGGCTCGGAGACTGCTTCTGGCGATCCTTCACAAACGGCTGGCGAGATTCCGCCGCAGTCTGAACAAGCCAAGTCTGAACCAGTAAGTAAAGCCCAAATTGGAGAGAGTGAAGAAGCTAAATCACTTTCGCGCACTGGCTCAAAGGTTGAGACATCGCCGGAAACTAAATCACAATCTAATTCCGAACCTAGCCAGAATGTTCGAGAAGCGGCCAAAGCCGTTAGTCCATCTGAACCTGCCCCTACACAGATTGCCTCAGTGCGCGGCATAGCCGGTGAGCTTAAATCTGGGGGAATAGTAAAGAAGGCCGAAGAGCTATTCAAGATGACTGGCCACATTAGCTGGACTAAGGGCTTGGCCATTTCGGCTGATGGCAACCGGGCTCTGTCGGGTAGTGACGACGACTCGGTGCGTCTCTGGGATTTGAGCGCAGGCAAAGAGCTCAAACGATTTGACGGCCACGAAGACAATGTCAACTCAGTGGCCTTCTCGCCCAGCAGTAACACGGCAATCTCTGCCAGTGGTGATTCATCCGTGCGCATCTGGGATCTCGATTCAGGCGCCCAGCTGAAGAAGCTCGTAGGCCACGGTAATATTGTCTTAGCCTGCACCTATTCACCCTCGGGTAATAAGGCGGCATCATGCGGCTATGACGGTACCGTGCGCATCTGGGATGTTCTCAATGGCACCCAGTTGCAACTTTGCCAGGGTCAGGGCACCATACGCTGTGTTGCCTTCAGCCCAGATGGCGAGCAAGTTGCCAGCGGCGGCAGCGACAAAGTCGTGACACTCTGGCGCGTGCGTGATGGTTCGGTTATTCGCCGCTTCACCGGGCATAGAGGCGACGTCACTGTCGTGGGCTTCTCGGCTGATGGCAGCAAGCTTTTAACTGCTAGTCGTGACCTCACTATTAGAACCTGGGATGTCGGCAGCGGCAGTGAGCTCAAGCAATTCATTGGCCACGGTGATTGGGTCTGTAATGCCCGTTTTATTAAGTCTGATAGCAAAGTGGCCAGCGGTAGTCTTGATAAAACCTTCCGTGTCTGGGACGTCGAGCGAGGTACTGAAACCTGTTCCTTCACCTTAAACGCCTACGGCATGTTCGGCCTAGCCTTTACCCCCAGCGGTGAGAACGCCCTAACCGGGAGCAATGATTATTCTTTGCGCTATTGGAAACTAATCGAATAGATGAAGATTAGATGCTTCGCTTGGGCTTTCAAGAGATAATTGGCCTTTTAATGTAGTAATCTTCATCTAACCACTACGATGTTGGTTATGTTCTCTTCGCTTAGGTTCTGCTTGAAAGGATTCCATCGCAATGTCCCGAGTTGCCATCATAGTTGGTGCTGGTCCCGCTGGTTTGACTGCTGCCTATGAGCTTTTACAACGTAGCGATGTTAAACCAATCATCATCGAAAAGTGCGACGTGATTGGCGGTCTGTCCCGCACAATCGAATATAAGGGTAATCGCTTAGATATCGGACCACACCGTTTCTTCTCGAAGTCAGATCGGGTGATGGATTGGTGGATGACCATGATGCCCGTTCAGGGGCTGCCTGGGCAGGAAGTGGAAATTAGCTACCACAATCAGAAGCGAACCATTCCTGTGAGCCCCGATGGCCCAGCTCCAGATGATGTAGAAAATGTTTTGATCACTCTGCAACGGCAGACGCGCATTTATTACTTGCGTAAGTTCTTTGACTATCCAATTAGCCTTAAGCTTGTTACTTTCACTAACCTAGGTATGGCTCGCACTATTCGCATTGGCCTTAGTTATATGAAGGCAATGGCCATGCCAATCAAGCCAGAGTCTAACTTAGAAGAGTTTTTCACAAACCGATTTGGTCGTGAACTCTATCTCACTTTTTTCAAAGATTACACTGAAAAAGTTTGGGGTATTGCTTGCTCTAAAATCAGTGCCGACTGGGGGGCTCAGCGGGTTAAAGGGCTGTCAATCGTTAAGGTTGTCACTCACGCTGCTAAGAAAATGCTTGGCTCAGTTACAGACTTGCGACAGAAACAAACTGAGACTTCACTAGTTGAACAGTTCATGTACCCTAAGAAGGGCACTGGCTCAATGTGGCAAGAAGTGGCTGATCGAGTGCTTGCTAAAGGCGGAGAGATTCGCAAAGATTCAGAAGTCGTGCGCTTCATCACTGAAGGCAATCAAATTACTGCTGTTGAAATAAAGAATAGTGTTACCGGTGAAACGGAGATAGTAAAAGGCGATTATTTCTTCTCTACTATTCCAGTGAAAGAGCTTGTGGCCAAGCTCGATGCGCCAGTGCCAACAGATGCAAAAGAGATTGCCGAAGGCCTTATCTACCGCGACTTTATTGAAGTTGGTATGCTCGTCAACAAGCTCAAGGTCTACGAAGATTCACCAACTGGCAAAAAGCTCATTGCCGACAATTGGATTTATGTGCAAGAAAACGATGTACTGATCGGCCGCTTGCAGATTTACAACAACTGGGGCAACTACATGGTGGCCGACCCTACCAAAGTGTGGCTGGGTCTCGAGTATTTCTGCAATGAAACTGATGAAATCTGGGCTTGGCCAGACGAAAAACTTAAACAACTTGGTGCTGATGAGTTAGACAAAATTGGTATCATCGACAAAGCTGACGTGGTGGACTCGATGGTGATTCGTATGCCAAAGACCTATCCAGGCTACTTTGGCTCATACGATCGCTTTGACGATTTGACCAAGTACATTGATACTTTCGAGAATCTCTTCTTGGTAGGCCGCAACGGCATGCACAAGTACAACAACCAAGACCACTCAATGCTTACTGCTATGGTGGCAGTGGATAATATCGTGGACGGTATCAAAACCAAAACTAACATTTGGGATGTTAATACCGAAATGGAATATCACGAAGAGAAGAAGAGCTAGGCTTCAGGCCACGAGTTTGCATTCGCGTCTAATTGGTATAAGTAGAGCCTTTGACGAGGCGCTCTAGCACGCCGGTTGCCGTTTGAAAGCGCACCGGAATCGTCTTTATGGATTTGCCGTCCACTGGTATGAATACTTCAAAGTGTAGATGTGGCCCTTGGCTCATGCCTGTGTTGCCAGACAAAGCTATGGCGTCTCCAGCGCTGACAGCCTGGCCGAGGCGAACAAGAGAGCCGTTTTGTTTGAGGTGCAGGTAGCTCGCGTAGGTGCCGTCAGAATGGCGAATCATGACATAGTTGCCTGCATATTCGAATTGCTTTTGGTCGGCACCGCCGCTGTTTGAGTCAATTTTTATAGCAACCACTTGCCCGGCGCGAGCGGCACGCACAGATGTTCCTATTGGCATTTTGAAATCAACTGCGAATTCTTTTTCGGTGCCAGCAAAGTGACTGAAAGTGCCACCGTAGCTTTGAGCGACGACGTGACTTGTGCCCTTTTGAAATGGTAGGGCATAGACCGTGCCATCGGCTCTGCCGCCGCGAACGCCAATGCGCCAGTTGTATTTCCAGTCATAGTGGTAAGGTGCTGATGTAGATCTCGGCTGGCCGTAGACAAGGGCTATCGCCTTTGTTGCTGGGTATTTCTGTTCGGTTATGTCAAACGTGCAGGGTAGGGCCGGGGTGCTCTGCATATTGTCGAGATTGGCAGCAATCGTCACGGTTGCGTCCAGTACTTGTCGAGGCATCAGCCATATGGCAAAGCGCGGGCCGTCTTTTGATTCCTTCAGGCGCAAATTGTCATTGCCAAAGTTGTGCTGGGCGTGGCCTGCGGGTAGCTGCACAGTTAGTAGCGTTAGAAGAATCAGGGCAGCCAGGTACTTTGTCATTGTTTTTATTAGCGGGCTTATGTTGACGGTTTTCGTGCAATCATTGAGTATTATCTCCTAGTTTAAGCTCAATTTTGTAGGTCTTTGGAATCCGGTGCTCGATCCTCGTTTTGTCATTTTTGCCTCTCTCTTCAACATTGTTGGCTCTGCTGTCTACGCCTATAAAACCTTTAAGGGCGAGACCAAGCCTAATCGTGTTACTTGGCTTTTGTGGATGATCATCCCTATGATTGCCTTCTTTGCTGAATTGCAAGAAGGTGTGGGTTTGCAATCTTTGATGACATTTATGATTGGCTTTGGCCCGCTGTTAGTTTTTGTTGCTTCTTTTCTCAACAAACAATCTTATTGGCAAATTTCAAAGCTTGATTGGGCCTGTGGAATTCTCTCTGTTGTTGCCCTTCTATCCTGGAAGATTTCAGGTCACGGAGATGTCGCTATAGCTTTCTCTCTCCTTGCCGATGGCCTGGCTGGGCTGCCAACATTGATTAAATCGTGGAAAGAGCCGCAGTCTGAGCACTATGCGCCCTATCTAACAAGTGCCATCAGTGCTGGTATCACTCTTTTGACTATCAGTGATTGGAAATTCGCTAGCTATGGCTTCCCTGCCTACATATTGATCACTGGCGTCGCTGTGGCAGCTATCGTCCGCTTTCAGCTGGGGCGTGTTGCGGCAAAATTTGGTTGGATTGGCTAGTGTCTAATTGAGCTATGAAGTTAGAGAAGACTTCTGATAGTGCGCCGCAGACTAGATCGCAGAGCTGGTAAATGCTAGTGTCGGCCACTGAGTAAAAGACAAATAGTCCTTGCTTGCGGCGATTTAGAATACCCTGTTCGGCCAAAATGCTAAGGTGTTTACTGATGTTTGCTTGGCTCATACCGGTGAGGCCACACAGCTCTTGGACGGACTTTTCATCTTCCATTAATAACTGCAGCAGCTCCAGTCTCGTTGCATCTCCCATTGCTCGAAATCGCGCGGCTACAATTTCTAAAGCCTCTCTTGGAAGAGGCTTTGTAGTTTCTGTTAGTTGAGTGTTTTTCTTTGGCATCTGCGACCCCATTAGTCTCAAGGTAACAATAAATCGTTAATTCGGCAAGTGGAGATTTGACCATTCAACTAATTAACGATATAGTGATATTGTAAAAATAGTTCATCGAGTACTGATTGAAGGATTGGAACTAACTTGGCGCAATCAAGTCGATAGCCGACAAGTCGACCAGCTGTTGCTCGTAGTCTGAGGTGGAAGTGGGGCGACAATGTTTTTAGATGTTTTCCTTGGCTTGATCACCGGCACTCTTCTCGGGCTGCTCGGCGGCGGTGGCAGCATTATAGCGGTGCCGATATTGGTTTATGTGCTTGGTTTACAGGCGAAAACGGCTATTGGCACAAGCCTTGTTATTGTTGGCCTAGCAAGCTTTTTTGCGGTTTTGCCGCATTGGCGCCGAAATTGTGTTTCGCTGCGAATAGCTCTTCTATTTGGGGCTTCAGGTGCAATTGGTAGCTATCTTGGTGGGGTGCTTGCTGGCGGAATTCCCGACCAAGTTCAGTTGATAATGTTTGCATTAATCATGGCTCTGGTTGGCATTTTAATGCTGACAGCCGGCAGGAATAATGAGGCCTCCCGGCAACAACACAGTCATCAGTTGTCTATTGTCTTGGCCGCCGGTTTGGGAGCGGGACTTTTAACTGGATTACTTGGAGTCGGTGGTGGCTTCATTATTGTGCCAGCGCTGATGTTGGTATTGGGTTTGCCGATGAAGCAGGCCGTCGGAACTTCACTATTGGTGATTGCCATGAATAGTTTGGTAGGGGCCACTGCTTATGCTTCGCACGTAAGCTTTGTGGGCTCGGTTCTACCTTTTGCCATTGGCACTATTCTATCGGCGCCGGTAGCTGGTCACTTTGCGCACTATATCGAACAAGGCAAGCTAAAAGTCGGTTTTGCACTGTCATTGCTGCTTCTTTCGGCTTGGATGTTGATAAAACAATTTATTAGTTAGTTGGATGAAAACTGGAGGTTGGAGATGTATTTGAAGCAGTTCTACTTAGGGTGTTTAGCTCACGCGTCGTATCTTCTTGCTTCGCGAGGAGAAGCTGTGGTGATCGACCCGCAAAGAGACGTCGATCAGTATATTGAGGAAGCAAAGAAAGAAGGTCTGTCCATCAAGTACATCATAGAGACCCATCTACACGCAGATTTTGTCAGTGGCCATAGAGAGTTGGCCGAAAAGAGCGGAGCTGAGATTGTCTTTGGCGCTAAGGCGGGTGCTACTTTTCCGCACTTAGCTGTGAGTGATGGTGATGTGCTTCGGGTTGGCACCATTATTCTTTCGGTTATTGAGACTCCTGGTCACACTCCAGAAAGTATTTGTATTTTGGCGGAAGATACAGTAACAGAAGAATCAGCAAAATTATTTTCAGGCGACACGTTGTTTATTGGTGATGTAGGTCGGCCTGACCTTGTTGGATCAAAAGGCTATACCGAAAGGGAAATGGCCGGCCTTATGTATGACAGTCTGCACGACAAGCTGCTCAATCTAGCAGATGATGTCGAAGTGTTGCCAGCGCATGGTGCTGGATCGCTTTGCGGCAAACATTTGTCGAATGAAAAGTCTTCAACTATCGGGCAACAGAAGCAATCTAACTATGCTCTTAAGCCAATGGCCAAGGAAGCCTTTATCACTATGTTGACCGCTGATTTGCCAGAAGTACCGGCATATTTTCCCAAAGATGTTGAAATCAATAGACATGGTGCCCTCCCCGTAGAAGAGCTAGCAAGGCCAAAAAGTCTAAAAGCTGCTGAAGTTAATAAGGCAATGGAAGATGGAACTGTAGTTCTCGATATACGTAGTGGCGTAGAGTTCGCCGGTGGTCATATTAAAGGCTCTTTGAATATTGGGCTCAGTGGGCAATTTGCATCATGGGCCGGCACTTTGCTTGAGCTAGGTAAGCCGGTCATTTTAGTGGGAAGCGATGCTGCCACCATTGACGAAGCAGTGGTCAGGCTCGCTCGCATAGGAATCGAGACAGTTGTTGGCTATCAAGAAAACGGTATGCTTGGTTGGAGTGACGGCGGCTTTGAGGTTGTTGAGTCGCTAGTGATAACTGTGAATGAATTGAAAAATGAGTTGGATGCGGGCGAACCATATCAAATATTGGATGTTAGACGTACTGGTGAGTATCAAGATGGTCACGTGCCGGCTGCAATCAATGTCCCCCTAGCAGAGCTGCCAGGTCGGCTAAATGAAGTGCCTACGGGCGGTCAGATCGCTGTAATTTGCGCCAGCGGTTACCGCTCATCGATAGCCAAAAGTGTTCTTGAGAGAGCTGGCTTCAAGCCGTTGTTGAACGTTCTTGGTGGAACTACAGCATGGAAGAACGCAGGCTACGAGCTAGAGCAGAAAGAAACATCGGTGGTCTAACTGGCAGCGCCGTGTGCTCATTTTGAATTTAGGACTTTGACGAAGGCTCCCGAGATAGAACACATCAGTGGTTTGCCAGTCCAGCAATCGAAATAGATTTGGATTGGAAGCGGTAAAGGTGCTTCTAAGGCTTTCGTTAGCCAGGCAATCTCAGCTTCCTGATCAATTGGCACGACTGCAAGTTTAAGCAGTCTATCGGCGCTGCTTAACGGCTTGTGGGGGTTTTCATAGCTCAAGGTTAGTTCGATTTCGAATAAGACTGGCGATCTGCGGCCAGAGTTTGACGCTTCTTCATGCTTGCTGAGATATGCCCGGCTCACCTTACTGAGCGAACCGGAGGTCGAATAATTTTCAGTAATACTTTTGAGACAACTCTCCTCTTCCTTTTTGGCGAGATTGAAGAAATAGTCTAGCCAAATGAGCAGTGTAGTGATGCCAACACACACACAAGAAGCAAAAGCGATAAACTTACCTGCTCCTATTGCTAGAAGCAGGAGTGTAAGTGGAATTAGCATCA
>LNEX01000244.1 GCA_001464165.1 bacterium Ga0077546 | reverse complement strand
GTCACCTTTACTAGTAATTAGCGGAGCCCCTGAAACTCGCTTCCGCAAAGACAAACCCCAGCTGCACCACTGTGTCAAAAACTTCAACACCCAACACGATGTCTTTGCTCAGGTAACTGAATCAACCAGCATAGTTGACAATATCAAAACAGCTCAAGCTGAAATCGATCGCGTCTTTGACACCACTCTCAAATTGTCACGACCAGGCTATATAGAACTACCGCGCGACATGGTCAATCAAGAACTAGAATTGAGCGAAACTAGGCTGCCCGACCTAGCAGCAGTTAACCCAGCCCTCATTGTCGCTGTCAATGAAATCGCCGCCCTTCTAAAAGCATCCAAACAACCAGTTCTTATGGTCGGCGTAGAAGTAAGACGTTTTGGCCTAAAAGACAAAGTCATTGCTTTTGCTGAAGCTCTTAATCTACCAGTGGTCACCTCTATTCTTGGCAAAGCAACATTCCCTGAGAGCCACCCTAATTTCATTGGTAATTATTTCGGACAATTCGGCAATCCTAAAGTCAAAGACTATGTTGAAGGTTCAGACTGTGTCATCGCCCTTGGTGCGGTGATGACAGAAATGGAAAGCGGCGGATATACAGCCAAACTCAGCCCTGACAATCTAGTTCAAATCAACAACCACGAAGTAATGGTAGGGCACCACCACTATAACGGCCTCAAATTAGACCAAGTACTCGACCTCTTGCTCGAGACAACTACAGCGAAACTAAAGCCGACAAGCCGCTTCACCGTGCCATCTATTGCTAAAGAAATCATAGAAGCGCCAGCTGGCAGCAAGAACTTGACAGTAGCAGCCATGATTAGTGCCCTCAATGAAGTTTTAGAGAACAGCAATGACTTTTCTGTGGTGACCGATACTGGGGATTGTATGTATGCTGGTATGAGCCTGCAAACCGATATCTTCTTAGCACCAGGCTACTATGTCAGTATGGGATTCGGCGTTCCAGCAGCCATTGGTGCTCAACTAGCAATGCCAAGCCGAAGACCGATAGTACTAGTTGGCGATGGTGCCTTCCAGATGACCGGTATGGAAATTAGCACGGCTGTGAAGATGGGCCTCAACCCCATTGTCATTGTCTTCAATAACGCTAGTTATGCCATGTTGCGCTTCATCGATCAGCAGCGTGACTATTTTGATCTGCCACGCTGGGACTATACAGAACTGGCCAAGGCAGTGGGCGGCAACGGCATGCAAGCCAGTTCAGCAGCAGATTTCAAGAAAGCCTTGAGTGCTGCTCAGAAAAGCGACAAAATGTTTTTGATTGATGCAGTGATTGAAAGTGAGGATATCTCACCTACTCTAAGGCGTCTGACAGACCACTTCAGCAAAAAAGTAAAAGCAGCTATTTCATAGGTTTGGACGAGTAAAATTGGTCAATCTAATTCAAAATCTGGCTTTAGCCCTGACAATACTATGCTGTTATGTGGCTCCTGCCTTGGCTGAGGGTGAGGCAAAAACACGAGAAGACGAGATTAACATCAACGACTATCGCATCCTCAACACCGCAGATCCAGGGCTAGCTCAAGATGCAGCCCCAGCCAAAGCACCTAAAGAAAGAGCAAAAATTAGCTTAAAGCCCAGTCAGACCAAAGCTCCCCAGCGCACAACTGGTCGCAATCTACTGGCCGCACCCATGGCCGTTGGTGGAGCGCTGATGGGCATTTCCGCAGGTTTGACAATTGGCGTACCGGTGCGTATCGCCCGCGATATCTCACACGAAACTCTACGCATGCGCGATCAAATGACCGATGATGTTGCTGGTAGCGATAAACCTGATCTCTTTGCCAGAACTGTTGGCTCGTACACTGGAATGGCCTATGGTGTAGTTAGCGGCGTCATCAAAGGCTCAATCAAGGGCACAGAACGAGCCATTGACTGTGGTGCTCGCAAACCATTTTCAAGAGAATCGCTTAGCCTGCAAGACCCGAATTAGAGATAGCGATAAATCAGTCAGATAAAAGGGTATGAAGGTTAGGTGTGACCGAGGAATACCATTGCCGATTGAGCGAAATCAAGAAGCTGCACCCCCCGCTAGCCCTGAGACACATGGCTTCGTAGGGTCACTCTTACAGACAGCAGCGTACCAGAGCTTGCAAGCACCGATTAAAGGGGTAGCCCAGATAGTCGATCAAGCAGCTCAGACCAAGCTCGCGCAGAGAGTTACCTTCATGGACGCTCCGGTCGCCGCTGAATTTAACTCGGCGGCATGGTATGGCCAACAGTTTGGCTCAGCGGGAAAATTAGTACCCTTTATCGCCGCTTACGCAGTGACCCACAAAGCATTTGGCGCCGCAGGACTAAGAGCAGAAGTAAAAGCCGGAGCCGAGGGGGCTCGCAAATTATTAGGTAACAACAGTTTGATGGTGGCTGAAACAGCTGTTGCTGGCTTCGGCACTGAAGCAATTTTTACACCATTGCAGCCAAAGTTTGGCCAATCAACTGACCTAGAGTTGAGCCACAGCGAATTTTTGACAGACCGCCTCAAGAACGGTGCAGTGGGGGCAGTAACCTTTGCTTCATTGACCACTGGCACCCTAGGCCTGAGACAACTAGGTTTAGCAGCAGAAAACCGTCTTGTCAGCAAATTGCTTACCAATAATGCCTTCGGAGCAGCTGTGGCCGGTATCCCCACTGGTCTAATCAGTGCCGAAACTCACGCTCGAATCATTGAAGGACGCACTGCCACAAATCAAGAACGAGCCGAAGCAGCCTATTCAATGTTTCTTGTAGGGGGAGCCCTCGGTGGCCTTATGCCCTCCAGTAAAGCTGGTGCAAGCAAAGGCGAGGGAGCTAAGGGCGAACTGGCTAAGCCAGAAAGTCTTGGGCCTCGCGAAAACTTGGCAGAGGCCACAAGAGAGAGCGGCCCATCCACTGCATCGACTCAAGCTACAAGACCAGCCTTTGAAGCCATAAGAGAAACTATCCAACAGCGAATTGGCACAAGCTATCAGCGCTTTGACAGCTTTATGGCCTCGATTAATCCGCTCTTGCAAATGTCAAAGTTAGAACCGAGTTATGCCTATGCCTCTAGAGACAGTAATGTTGGTAATAATTTAGGCAATAGAGCGATGCAATCAACACTAGCTGAGCTTGGACGGCCGATGCACTTAGAAAACCGCAGCCTAAGCGTCAAGAGTAGTGCCATTGAAGGTGGTGGCAATCCACAAGCAAAAGGCAGCAAGCAAAAAGTTGACTCATCATTCTCTGATGAAGCCTATGACAGCGCCACCGCTTCAGTAAGAAGAGACGCAGCCGAGAAAACCACGACAAAACTGGCTGAAAAGACTAACGCCAAACCAGTCTACGAGAAAGCTTCAACCGTTCTTGAGCAAATGGGGCTGAGAGAAGTGGCCGATTTTGTCAAAGGCGATCGCGTCTTAAGAAATCAAACAGTAGTTAAAAGTTTAGGTCACGGCAACGATTCTCCGGCAGTACTTGAACTAGCGAAGAGCGCCCAGTTTCCCCATGGTGGGGCTCTCAAAGTAACTATTGCCGAAGGGGGCTGGGAGCCTATCTGGGGTAAACGACCTGGTGACGCCAAAATATACGGCAAGGTACACGAAGTTGAACTAGCTGGCTCAGGATTCTCCGGCAGTGCTAATTTGTATGTACAAGAGTTAGCAGTGGTGGGCAAACGCTATTCCCCAGAACTAGTTGACGCACTGGCACAAAAGCACGAGTCTAAGGGCCTGGAAATTACTGATGTCGGCACAGGCATTGAAGGTCAAGTAGGCATAAGCGTAGCCACCGGCGAACTAGTTGTAATCGACTATCCATCAGTGACAAGAAGAGGCCAAGGCAACGAAACCTTAGAAGCTATTCGTGGAGGTAAACAGCGTGTAGAAGAAGCCTATGACGCTGAAAACAATGCCATACGTCGGGGCAAAAGTGAAGCGGAAGAAACGGCATCGCTCGATCGCGAAGTTGATTTGAATTTTGAAATCAAAAGACAAGACGCCATGCGAGGGGATAAGTTTACTCCTAAAGAGAAAGATATTCTTCAACAGTTCACTCAAGGCTTCTCTGCTAAAGAAATTCAGATGATGACTGCTTTAGTAGAGGGCAAATTTGATGCCAAAGGTAATCCTGATCTTGCTGCCGTTAAGCCAATGGTAGATGCAGTGCTAAAAAAGGCACGGGCTCAAGGTTTAATTGAAAAATCGCGACCATCTGACAATTCATTCAAAATAAGCGATGATTACCGCTCTGACCCATTTGACTAGACTGTATTAGACTATGACAAAACATATTGGTATCGCTGCCTGCAGCGCTGAGGGCGCAGCTCTTTGCTACCGCACAATTTGCAGTGAAGCCCAATCAATAATGGGCCGACATTGGCATCCCGAAGTGAGCCTCCATACGCATCCTTTAGGACGCTATCTGGAAGCACTAGAAGGCAAAGACGGTTGGCAAGGTGTAGCTCAGCTGATCAGTGACTCGTCTGTGCGCTTAGCCAACATGGGCGCTGATTTCATTATTTGTCCAGACAACACTATTCATCAAGCCTTTGACTTAGCCACAGCCACTTCACCATTGCCCTGGCTTCATATTGCCGAAGTGGTGGCAGCCGAAGCTAAACGAAAAGGCCTGACTAAGCTAGGTGTTCTTGGCACCCGATATTTAATGGAAGGTCCGGTCTACCAAACAAAGTTAGAAACTGTGGGCATTACCTCGAAGACTCCCTCTGATAGCGACAGGAATGAAATCAATCGCATTATTTTCGACGAACTAGTCAACGGAATTTTTAATGATACTTCTCGCCAATTCATGCAAGAAGTAATAGATGGCCTGAAGCGAAGCAGTTGCGATGGCGTTATTCTAGGATGTACTGAAATTCCCCTATTAATTGAGCAAAAAGATTCGGCGTTACCAGTATTAGATTCAACAAGACTACTGGCCCAGGCCGCGCTGCTCACCGCCACTAAGTAAGGTTCACTGTCTAACATCAATATGAGAAAATAGTGACCACTCAACCAAAAAATGTTGACCCTCAAATGTCAGAGCCGCAAAAGCAACCGTTAGTAACGGGAAATCTCTGGCGAGCAATATATATAATGAGCTGGCCACTTTTATTGACCACCATTGCCAACTCGTTTGTTGGGCTATGCGACGTCTATGTGGCTAGTTTTCTCGGTTCAAATATTCAAGCTGCAGTTGGTCTCGCTGAACACGTACTCTTTCTCTTCTTGCTATTTATTCTCTCTGTGGGCGTAGGCTCTACTGCTATTGTTTCTCGGGCATTCGGCGCCAATGACAAAGGGTCGATGATTCACGCTACGGGGCAATCCTTCACTCTGTCAATAATGCTGGGCTTGAGCATGACTCTAGCAGCAACATTGCTTGGACACTACGTCTTGCCGTTTTTCACACCGTCAGCTGAAGTTCTAAATCCGGGCAGACAATACCTAATTGCTTATAGTTTTATGCTTATTCCGTTTAGCTTTACTGCCATAGCCAATGCGGCTTTCAGAGCAATTGGCGATAGCAAGACACCACTGTATATAGTGTCAGTCATGACAGCTATCAATATTGCGGGTGATCTACTAACAGTGATATATGGATGGCCCGTGCCCAACCTAGGTGTACTAGGCATCGCCTATGCTGCCCTGTTAGCCAGCACTGTTGGCGCGCTCTTAGCGATCTGGGCGATTTCCCGCTCGGCCCTAAGAGATAGCCTTAAAGCCATTTACCCCATCGACAGCAAAGAAATAATTCGCATTGCTAGAATTGGCATACCGTCAGCACTGCAGAGACTGGCCTGGTCACTTTCTGTCTTCGTTGTCTTTTTCATACTGGCGCGTTGCCCCAATTCAGTCAGTGCACTAGCGTCGTGGACAATCGGCATGCGCGTAGAGTCATTTATATTTATGCCGCTCATGGCACTAAGCCTTTCGGTGGCCTCAATTGTCGGCCAAAATCTTGGTGCTGGTGAGATTGAAAGGGCTTTTGAAGCAGGTTGGCGGGTGACATGGATTGGCATCTGGTCTATGGTTGTACTAGGAATAGTGTTATATTTTGCCGCCACTCCAATTGCCCAAGCCATGAGCAAAGAGCCAGGCACTGTAGTTTACACAGCTGACTACCTGCGCATCAACGCAGTGGCAGAGCCATTTCTCGCCTTAGGAATGGTCTTAACCGGTGCCTTGCAAGGGGCAGGTGATACCAAAACACCTATGTGGTTTACTCTAATTTGCAACTGGCTTATTCGCATTCCTATAGCTTACGTTCTTGCCTTAACACTGCACATCGGACCAAACGGGGTGTGGTCAGCCATGGTATTTTCTATCGTTGTTCAAGGCTTTCTCATTGCTTGGCGCTATCAGTCGAAGGGCTGGCTGAATCTGCGAGTTTAACCACAGGTATAGGTCGAAGCAAAAGGGCTAACAAGAACCACTGTATTAGTTTGACTTGACCACTGCCAAAGTTATATTCAAAAACGCCAGCCACTGATAGCGAAATCATTGCCCCCAGAAGGCCCAAGCCAATAGCTGAATAAAATGGGTTTGGCCCAATAGCTTGTCGATAAGCGGCAGTTAGCGCTGCCCCTAAAAGCAACAGAAAACTAGTAAAGCCCAATAGGCCAGTTGTTGCGAGTATTTGTAGATAATTGCTATGGGCATGATTAAGATCTTTGGAATGTCCTGGCACAATAGCCTCTGGCAAATCGATGCGGGGGAAATTAAGCACTCCCACTCCGGTAAGAGGATGCTCCTGAAAGAGCTGCCAAGCTTGAGACCAGACACTCAAGCGGGCCGTCACTCCGACATCACTTTTAGCATTCAACAACGGACTAAGACGAACCTGAACCACAGGCACAGTAAACCAGGCCAAGGCAAATAGCAACGAAAGGGCAACCAGACCTTCAAAAAATCTTCGCGGTGAAATATAAAAGCAAACAGAAAGCAGGGCGCAAATCATGCCCAGCCAGGCGCTGCGCTCGCTTGCGAAAATCAGACCAAGAAAGTTGGCGCCGACAACCAGAAAATAACACTTATTAGACACTAGAGGCAGTTGCCTGTACCCGCCCTTAATCAAGAGACCCAGGGCTAAGAAGCTCGTAAGCTGCATTAAGCCAGCGAACGACATTGGTTCGTTGAGAAATCCAGTTGCCTGTAAAAACGGATAGGTAAAAGGATGGAAATTGAATACTTGCTGAATCAAACCAAAAATGCCAGAAACCGCTCCACAAAGAAGCAAACAACTCAATGCCGGAGCGGTCAATCTGGCTCCTCTATCGTGAGCGAAGAGCTGATAGGCAACCAAATAGGCCACCAGTATGCCCCGAAGAGATACGAATGACTTCCAAGCCTCGCTCCAAGCTTCAGCCACTGAGCCCGCCGGAGCAAATAGCCCAGAAGAAACTACAGCCAGGCCATATAGTGCCAGCGGCCAAAGTAGTGGTGCCTTTTTCATAGCAGCCAAACGCTCTTGTCTAGCAGAATCAGCCAGGGCCAAAAGCATTAGGGCAATTAAGCAAAGCCATGAGCCGGTTTGGGTGCAGCATAGACAAACGGTCAGTGCCATGACCAAAATGCGCTCAATATTTTTGCTGCTTAAGAGAGTTGGAATGACTGTTACCAGTTACCAAAATAGTAGTTAACTTGATTAGAGTTGAAGTCTACCAGTTAACCATGCCCATGATATCGCGCACTTCGCTTAGAGTTTGACTTGCTACCTTACGGGCTTTCATATTGCCATGCTCAAGAATTTTGCGCACTTTCTCTGGATCTTTAGCCAGTTCAATGCGCTTTTCACGAAACGGTCTGAAGAAATCATTGATATGAAGAGCCAGGCGTTTTTTGCAATCAACACAACCAATTTGTGCCGTTTCGCATTCGCTTTTTACCTGAGCAAGATAGTCTTTGTCTTTAGCAAAAACATTGTATAGAGGCCATGGCACCTCACAAAGATTGGTGTGACCAGGATCACTCTTGGCGATTCTAGTGCGATCAGTGATCGCCTGTTTTACTTTCTTCTCGGTATCACTATCGGTATCAGCAATCTTGATATCGTTGTTGAAAGACTTGCCCATTTTTTGGCCATCAATGCCTTTGAGCAAAGGAGTTTCAGTAAATTCGGGCTTGGGCTCAGGAAAATAACTGACACCATATAAATGATTGAAACGGCGGGCAACATCCCGAGCAAATTCAAGATGCGACTCTTGATCTTTGCCTACGGGAATGAGTTCGCCCTTGAAAGCCAGAATATCAGCAGTCATCAAGACCGGATAACCAAGCAAACCGTAAGTGATCTTGTCATGAGCAGCATGCTCGTCGGAATCGAGCATTTTCACCATATCTTTTAGGGTCGGCTCACGCTCAACCCAGTTATGGGGAGTAATCATCGAAAGCAGTAGATGTAACTCGGCGATCTCAGGGATTGCTGATTGCACATACATGGTTGATACATCTGGATCAATACCAACACACAACCAATCTAAGGCAATCTCCCAGATATGACCCTGCACCTCTTTAGTGTTCTGAAACTTAGTGGTCAGAGCGTGCCAGTCAACGATTGAGAAATATGATTCATAGCGACTCTGAAACTGAATCCAGTTTGAGAGTGCGCCAAAATAGTGTCCCAGGTGAAGACGCCCTGTAGGGCGCATACCCGACATTATTCGCTTTGCTGTCATTTTAAATTCTTACTATTTCCCGATTCTTAATTACTTACCGGACTGGGACTTAGCAATGTTCTCTCTAACGATTGCTTTCTTTCTGTTCACTTTGGCCTTGCGACGGGTTTTCTTTTCGCGGCGATTGTACTTATCGGTCATATAACCTCTTCAATGATTTAGTTACCAGAAACTGAGTTTACCTAATAGGCGCTCTAATTTCAGGAAATTTAGCGCGGTGCAAACCTTTCTTTTTCTTGGTTCAATCGATCCCAATCAGAATCGGTCATGAAGCCCATTTTAACTAGCAGCTCAACTAGCTTTATGCCTTTCTGTTTCGCCATCTCAATAACGTCTCTCAATTCATCACCATTTAAGCGGCGACGCTGCAATAGATACTGTTCTAGCTCAACTCGGCCAAGCAATAGATCAGCAGTCAAACTAACCACCTGGTCGGGTGGGTCGATATAACCGCGCTCTAAGGCGTACTTGCAAGTATGTAATATTTGCGCCGGGTCATGACCGTGCCCGCCGTCGGTAGCAACATTGATAAATGTTTTACCTGCTTTAAATGCCGATACGATTTTCTTCATATCGTCGTCAAGAGCGTTGTTGTTAAGAGCAACCTGGCCGAAAGGGGCAACGTGAAAA
>LNEX01000243.1 GCA_001464165.1 bacterium Ga0077546 | reverse complement strand
TACGTTTCTCTGGGTCTTTTAGGACTTCATAAGCTTCAATTAGCTCTTTGAATTTTTCTTCGGCAGTAGGATCATTCTTATTGGCGTCGGGGTGTGTTTTTCTTGCCAACTTGCGATAAGCGGCTTTGATATCAGCATCAGTGGCCTTGCGGTCCACGCCTAAAACTTGATAATAGTCTTTGTACTTGACCAACTTGTAGTGTCTCTATGCCTTAGAAATAACTTGCTTAGGCAACTATTATAGCCACGTGAGCGGCAATGATAAGCGAGAATTCGCCAATAAACTTGATTGGTTTGCTGGAAAGAGAGAAATTGCCTCGGTGTGCTCGACTGCACGATGGGCGGCCGTGCTAACAGGAGTGGGAACACCGATCATAGGAATGCCGCCGATCCAGGGAATCGCACCCAAGCTCATGAAAGGGCCGATATTGAAATTTGTTCTGACAACGTACTCGTAGATTTTGTTGTTTGGATCGAAAGGGGCTGTGATTTTTGTGTTCGGCCCATATTCCTTAACGACATTAGTAGTTATGTCCGTTTCGACAGTAAATACGTTGACCCCGCAGCCAAGGTAACCTCCAATTGGCACCATTTTGGCAAATCGGCCCATCGGAGACGTCACTATTGAGTTGGCTCTGCTCTGTACTTTGCTGAGAACATCCGGGAAGGAGTTCGCATTCGCAGCATCTACTGCACACTGTGTGCCGAGCATTGAGACATTGGCGTAGCCCATACAAAAAGTGAGAAGATTGATTAAGGGAAGGGCAATGACAAAAAGGAAAACAAAGAGAGCCGGTAAAAATTCGGCTATGCCTGAGCCATTTTTGAATCTAGTTTTATATCTTTGCAGCATTGGCAACTCCCATCATATCTAGCATATTACCCAGCGCCGCTTGATTTTAAGCGCTGACAGGGTGGTATTTGAGATTAGCTTTGTGCCCTTGGGGAATAACATCATAGGGGCCTCGAGCAGGTGTGTGCATTTTTTTGAGAAAATTGTATTTGAGAAAATTGTATTTATGAAGTGGTTTGCTATATGTCTATGACTTTGTCACGGTCTAGAAAGAGTCTGGGCCAATCAATAGTCGAATTATGTGCTGGAATTATGGTGCTGGTGCCCATTGTCCTGGTTTTATTCGACCTAACTGTTATTGTGTTAGCGGTGCAGCTCAACGATTCTACTTGTCGCGAGGCCGCTCGGGTAGGTTCGCTAGGTAATCCTGATGCCACTGCCTGTCAAAACCGAGTTCTGGCTGTTATTAACAGAGCAAACAAGGGCGGAAGCTCTATGCTCAGCAAATTCACTTTGGTTAGTTGTACAAACACGGTTACAGCGGCACAGGTTGCCGCGCTATCTCCTTATGGCGGTCCGGTCAATGGCACAGTCACGGTGGTGACTCAGGTAGATGTCAGACCATTTGTTGTCCATTTGATTTATGCGGGTGGGCCCGCCATTGTTTTCAGGTCTTCCCAGTCTTATCCGTTCACTTTTGTCGTGCCAAACACGGCCAGCTAATTATTGTCATTCAAAATCATGATGAAAAGGGCATCGCTCAGCGATGCCCTTTTCATTTATTAGTGATTAGAAACTTTGAACTAGTAGCTTAGGCTTTAACGGCTGGAGCTTTAGCTAGGTCTTGCAAAGCACTGATATCCATTCTTACGCTTGGGCCCATTGTGGTACTCAAGTAAACAGACTTCATGTAAGCGCCTTTGACTGACGGTGGTTTGATTTTTTGAATTTGATCAACCACAGCAGCTAGGTTTTGCAACAAACGGCTGTCATCGAATGAAAGTTTGCCGATAGCCATTTGCACAACGCCGCCATCTTTCTCAGCGCGGAAGGAAACCTTACCAGCTTTAAGATCTTTGACAGTTTTGCCAACATCAAAAGTAACAGTGCCGTCTTTAGGGTTAGGCATGAGGCCTTTTGGTCCAAGAATTTTACCCATTTTGGATAACATGGCCATGGCATCTGGAGTGGCCACTAGTTTGTCGAAATCAAGGAAACCTTCGCCGATTTTTGCAACAAGCTCGTCAGAACCGACAACGTCAGCGCCAGCATCCTTCGCCTCTTGCACTTTTTCGCCTTTAGCCACGACTGCAACGCGAACCGTTTTACCGGTGCCGCCTGGCAGTTGCACAGTGCTTCTGATTTGTTGATCGTTCAGCTTCGGATTGACACCTAGCCGGAAGTGCACTTCGACGGTTTGGTCGAACTTGACTGAATTTTCAGCTTTCAACAACTTAAGAGCTTGCTCTGCAGTGTGAAGAGCATTGTTCTCAGTGTAGAACGTGCCTAGTTTTTCCTGTCTTTTTGTTAGCGTAGCCATTTTCGGAAATTCCCTTGAAATGATCTATATGAATGATTGATGCCTGAACTAGATGAGTTTTTAGTCGACGACCCTTAATCTACGACTAAGATGCCCATTTTTCTAGCAGTACCGACAATCATGGCTTCAG
>LNEX01000242.1 GCA_001464165.1 bacterium Ga0077546 | reverse complement strand
TAGCGATTTTGAAAGGGGCTTCATCAAGGCCGAGGTCATTGGCTACAAAGACTACGTCGCCTGTGGTACAGAAAAAACAGCCAAAGAAAAGGGTCTAATGCGGCTTGAGGGAAAAGACTACGTTATGGCAGACGGTGACGTCGTTCACTTCAGATTTAACGTCTAGCCCTCTATTAAATTGAACTTTTTTGACTTAAGCGACTCAAACAAGTGCTTTGCGACAGCTCGAATCTCAAAACTTGGCCGATATCGGCCGAGTTTTTTTGCAAATTGACCGCAATTTTTATCTGCTATCAGCAACTTGACCGATATCGGCCGAGTTGGCAATGGTGAAAAACCAATGACGGCCGCAAAAACTGGCTAAACATGGAAGAAGCTGCCAGGTATGGGAATTACACCATTTGCAATGAGCCTTAAGCAAGGTACTCTCAGCCTTATAAAGGGAAAGGCCATGCAAAATCGCTCAATAGTTCAACCCACACTTGCAACAGTTCTCGCTCTCGCCTTAGCTCTAGGGGCAGTGCCCTCGTCATGGGCACAAGGATATTCCACTTATGGACCCTATCCGGCCACTCCTGGTTCTTGGAACGGAAGCGTCACGCCCGTGCAGCCATATGTGCCAAGCAATTTACCAAATGGACTACCAGCAAATACAGAAATTTCACCAAACTATATTGGCAATGGTCACGGAACAAGCTACGGCGACTATCGCAATCCTTCAACCGGTTATCAGCTTGGAACCAACACCGGACAACCACTAAACTATCGTCCCAATTCACAGACATTCAGCGGCAACTACCCCCGCGGACAGTACGGAAACGGCAGTTCTAACCCCATGGGGCTTATTGTCGGTGGAGGAATTCTAGGTGCTGGAGCACTGGCAGTGGGTGCCCGCTCACTAACATCCCGTCGCGGTTTAGGCAGCATGCGCGGCGGAGCCCATTCGAACTATCATAAAGATATGGAAAATGCCGAAAAGAGGCGAAAAAAACAGGAAGAGAAGATTCAGAACGAGTTAAAACAAGCCCATGAGGCTGACCTTAAGCGCAAAGGAATTCTACCCACCTCGGCCCAAGCACCTAGTTCTAGCTCTAGTTCTAGCTTTGGCTCTAACCGACATTCACAAAACATGTCATACGGTCAATCGAATCAAGCAAACAGACCTAGTCAGTCTAACCAGCCGCAATATAGGCCCAGCAATTCTGAGCAACTCGAAGGCGACGTTCTACCTGCCAGCGCAGCCCAAAAGCTCGACTTTTAAGAAAATATAGCTGGCAGACAAGATCAATGGCCGACAAGAACAGTTGAGGGTACAACTAAAATAGTTGTCACCCATAAATACTTTGCAGGTGTTCTTGGCCGAAGCTGAACTTACCATTCAGTATAAAAGCACTCCAGCGGCTCTAACGAATGCCGCATGCTGGATCTTTTGGCCAATTTCAATGTTCGTCTGGATTTGGTCGTGCGTGGCGCTGGGAATGCGCATGGAAACATTGAGCAGTGGTCCAGTAGTTATATTTCTCGGGGCCAATGCCGTCGTAGTAACTATTATTGGACTCTTACTCTTTCTTTCCTCAGACAAAACTATCTTCATCTCGCGAGACGGACTCTCTTTGCCATTTTTTGTTAGCCCATGCTTTGGCATGCGAGCGAAAAAGAAATGGACAGACCTAGTATCCATCGATTTCGACTCGACCAATGGCGGCATCATTAAACTCTTATTTAAGCAGTCCGCGCCTGTAGATCTCCGGCTACAGCAATTAAAACAAGAGCACCTAGATAGCCTGGTCATGGCCCTAGATGTTTGGGCTGGCGGCTCAGAAAACTTCAACGCCTTGCTAGATGCAAGGACTTTTCTCCATCAGAAAGACGGAGGGCAACTACCCGAGCACAACCAGCCTGGTTACACTGAGATGTGGCAAGACGAACTGGCTCGACGCTTCGGCTCAACGACTTTTGTTCCATTAGAACCGGGTGACAGCGTTCAAGAAGGCAACTACCAGATTGAGCGACAAATTGCCTTCGGTGGATTATCGGCGATCTATTTGGCGCGCAACAAGGCTTATGAACGCATAGTGCTAAAAGAAGCAGTAGTTCCAGATGGCGGCAATGAAGAACTAAAAGAACAATCATACAATTTACTCAAGCGAGAAGCTGAAATGCTGGCTCGACTTTCCCATGAACAAATCGCTCGAGTGTTCGACCACTTCATAGACAATCAAAGACACTATATTGTTGTCGAATACTTAAGCGGCAGCGATCTAAGACGCCTAGTTAAAGAGAACGGCCCTCAGCCTCAGTTCATGGTGGTGGAATGGGGTCTACAGATGGCTCAAATGCTAGCTTATCTTCACGGTCAAGAAGAAGCAATTCTGCATCGCGACTTCACACCAGACAATATGATTCTAAAAACGGACGGCACAATTGCGATTATAGATTTCGGCGCAGCGAATTTCTTCTTGGGCACCGCTACTGGTACTATGATTGGCAAGCAGGCCTATATCGCCCCAGAGCAGCTAAGGGGCAAAGCTAATCCACAAAGTGACCTCTATGCTCTTGGTGGCAGCCTCTTCTTTCTATTAACAGGAGAAGACCCTGAACCGCTATCAGTTTCACAACCTGCTCTTATCAATCGCCAGATCCACCCCGAACTAGATCGACTAGTCTCTTCCCTAACTCAAATGGATGTTGAAGACCGGATGCAGACAGCGCAGCATGCTATCGAGGCACTAAAGGAAATAAAACGAGTTGGGAAGAGCGATATATGACAGAAGCAAGAAACAAATTGCTGCCTACAATTTCGCACCAGACTCCGAACGTTCTCGATCAGTCAGATGTTATGGCATTTATGCCCAATGCTGATTTCTTTCTATGGTTTACACCAGTTGTATCAAGACTGGCCATAGTAATAGCTCTGACTCCAATGTTTCTATTCCTCCTCGGCTACCTAGGCATCCTGGACAAAATTGTCTTCCCAATCACAATTGTCTATATAAATAGCCTCAAACCATTTCTTCAACTAGCAGTTAGTGCCGAATTTGCACCGATGTTGGACGGCATGACTAATTTACTCTACTTGATTTTCGGCTTACTTGGTCTAGGGGTGGCGGCAATGACTATACGCATCTTGAGCAACTCCAACTCTCTCTGCCTAACGGCAAAAGGCATCAGCCTGGGCAGTGCATCTAGTATCTCTGGCAATTCTAGCCTAGTAAGTACTTCTGGCTCATCAAATCAATCTGGCTTCGGCAATAATTCTAGTCTATTAAGTTCATCCAGCAGCGGAAGCCCAACTAGTACAAGCAATACCCCTGAATCCAGAAATTTGAAGGCGGCCGAAGCAGCAGGCAGAGCAACATCAATCTCCGCCAGCATTGCCAAAGGCCAAGTTATCTATCAAGAAAGAGAAGAACTAGACTTTAAGCATGTAACTTCAATTGACATCATCAGGCCAAACACTACCCGCTCAAATTTAGACTATGTATTTGTCTTCCACCGCGGCTTGTTGCCGGCGTTTAAAATCCGTTATGGAGATATTCTCAAAGCAAAAGATCGCGCCGTTTTCGTAGCAGCCATCAAGAAGAGATTCGGAGATAAAATCGACGATGAGCTGCTTGAGCCCTTCGAAATTGCTGACGAAAAGCAGAGTTATACTGAGCTTTGGCTAAAGGAATTATCGGCTTCGCCAAAGAGAGATAAACTCACGCCCCTTGAGCTTGGCGCCACGCTTCATAACGGTCGCTACACAATAATTTCTAGAATTGGTATGGGTGGGCAGGGCACGGTCTACTTGGCTCAGGATCATGGAGCAACAAAGAATCAGGCTTCGGCAGACAAGGTCGAAACGAAGGCAAGCAAAGCTCATAAAGAAGTCGAACTGAAAGATTTAGGACATCTTGATATAGGGCAGCTTGATGCAGGACAGCTTAATGTAGAACAGCTTAATGTAGAACAGAAAGAAGTAGTACTCAAAGAATTTCTTCTCCCTGTATTTCCCGACACCAGGGTACGCAAAGCAGCAGCAATAAAATTCCAAGAAGAGGCTGATCTGCTGGGAAAACTTGAGCATCCTCAGATAGTCAAATTCTATGAACTCTTTCTTGAAGACCACAGAGCGTATCTGGTCTTGGAAAAGCTAGACGGAGTGACACTAAAGGAATATGTAGAGAGCAAAGGTAGACTGCCCAGCCAAACCATAGAAACCTTGGCTAGGCAAATGTGTCTAATACTTCAGTATCTGCACAATCAAACACCACCGGTGGTGCATAGAGATTTCACTCCAGACAATTTGATTCTAAGCGATGATGGTCAACTAAAATTATTAGACTTTTCAGTGGCTCAGTCAGTAACCTCCAATGTTACTGGTTCAGTTGTGGGCAAGCCACACTATATTGCCCCCGAACAATTTCGTGGCAAATCTTGCTCGCAAAGTGACATCTATTCGATGGGTGCCACGCTATACTTCCTCGCCACAGGTAAGCAACCAGAGCCAATCACTAACTCAAAATTGGCAGCGGAAAATTCTAGTTTGTCTGGCAATTCAAAATTCGCAACAGATTCGCCCCCCCCTAATGAGCCAAACAGAATACTTAGTACAGTGATTGAGAAGTCGACCAAGCTTGACTTAGTAAACCGCTACAAGAGTGCAGAAGAAATCTTACGAGACCTCGGTTAAGCATGAACTGAAGTATGACGTGAAATATGAACGACATGGAAAATGAAGAACCATCTGGCAAAAACGCATCATCTGAAAAATTCCATGGCAGTGAAAGCTTCTATGGAGATGAAAGCTTCTATGGAGATGAAAGCTTCCATGGAGATGAGAAGTTAGATGCGCATGAAGCAAAATCCGATGTAGTTAGTGCGCAAAATGTTTCTGCCAACGCCCCATCGGCCGAAGAAATTTCACAATCGCTCGATTCAATGCCGCAGCAAAAATTATCGCATCGTAACTGGCCTGTATTTGCAGTTGCCACCATCACCCTCTTGAGCGGCTTAGCTGGCATATGGGAGCCGCTACTGATGAGACTTTCAAGCCACCCTCGCCTCTTCAACACCCTAGTACCATATGAGCTTTACCATCTCAGCAATTCACTGACAATAGCCTTTGGCTATTTGCTCATATTTCTCAGCATCAATCTCTATCAGAGAAAGAAAACTGCATGGTGGATTGCGCTGACCCTTTCTGGCCTATCTCTGGCCTTGCAACTAGCGCGCCTAGGAAGCGAACATATTCACTGGTTGGAGAACCAAGAGTGGGCGAGAGAACTGCCTACCTACTCCGTTGTTCCGTCAATTATCGCCCTGTTAGCACTCATGCTAACACGCAAACAATTTAGTGTTCGGAGCGCTAAAGAAACATTCTTACAGGCGGCAAAGATGTCCATTTCAGCTCTTCTTGCAGTAGTCAGCTACGGTTGCCTGGGCTTTTTCTTACTGGATAAGCGTGACTTCGGTGTCAACTTTGAACTTGACCAGGCGCTCATTCACACCCTCAGAGAAATAACACTTGTAGGCAACTCAGAACTTGTCGCCACTTCAAAATTTGGCCACTGGTTTATTGAGTCGCTAAGACTCTCGGGAATTTTGGCTGGCACAGCCATTGTCATAAGCGCCTTCCGACCTATTCGCTACAAACTCTTGACCGAACCACTTGAACGTGAGCTAGCCGCTAGCATCCTTGACCAATATGGCCGCAGCGCCCTCGATCTATTTAAGCTTTTGCCAGACAAGTCTTACTTCTTCAACAATGACAAAGACGGATTAATCGCATACAAGACCTGTCTAGGCGTAGCTATCGTACTAGGCGATGCCACCGCCCCGGAGACCAAGCTTTCTAAAATAATCAGCGATTTCAAATCATTCGCCCACGACAATGGTTGGCAGGTCGCATTCTTGCAAACCACTCCAGCATATATTCACATATACAAGCAGAATGGCTTTCGAACCGTAAAAGTCGGAGAAGATGGAGTTGTTGACGTAGAAAAATTCGTCACTACAACGATAAACAAGAAGACTTTCAAAAGCAGTATCAAGAAATTCGACAAAGACGGCTTTGTTTTACATAAGTACTCCCCCCCGCTGTCAACTCAGCTGCTCGATGAAGTTCAAGAAATCTCGGATCAATGGCTAGCTCTTCCAGGTCGTCGCGAACGAGGGTTCTCTTTGGGCCAATTCAATAGAGAAGAACTTCAGCATAACGACCTCTATGTACTGAGAGATAAAACCGGTCAAGCCCTAGCATTCGTCAATCAAATCAAATCTTACAGCCCCGGAGAAGTAACAATCGATATGATGCGTCACAAAGAAAACGCACCAAACAGCTCAATGGATTTTCTCTTTGCGAAGCTGCTCAATGAGCTTCATTCTAAAGGTTTCAAGTACTTCAGCCTGGGCCTTGCTGCCCTTTCAGGAGTGGGCGATGACCCTCACGACCCTCTAGAAGAGAAAGCCCTCCATCAAGTTTATGAACACCTAAACCGATTCTTTTCATACAAAGGCCTAAGGAGCTACAAAGAGAAGTTCGATCCTGATTGGGAAGCGCGCTTCCTCGTATATGAAGGCGGTCCAGCAGGGCTAGTGAAAGCAGGATTAGCGATTGCCAAGGCAACAGAAGAGTGAATGCCTTAAGGCATTCTCTTGTAACTGCGCCTTAAGGCATTCTCTTGTAACTGCGCCTTAAGGCATTCTCTTGTAACTACGCCTTAAGGCATTCTCTTGTAACTACGCCTTAAGGCATTCTCTTGTAACTGCGCCTTAAGGCGTCAATGCGCAACTGATAAGCCCTGGTAAGGCTATCTTCTTCTTCTTTGTAGAGACGATAGACTTTGTCTCTTTTGACAGCGGCCTCAGCACGAACAGCTTCAATCATTTGGTCGCGTTGAACCGACAACGTAGCAGCAGCTTCGAGAACGGCCTGGCTCTCTTCTTCAGCGACAAGTTCAAGATCTTGACTTTGCCTGCGTCGCTTCACCTCAATGGCATCAGCGAGGTCTTTGCGCAATGAGGCAATGGCCTCTCGATTGACAGGATCGTCAGCATCAGTTGGTTCACTAATTGCAGCCACGCCTGAGGCATCTTTAGCACCAGATTTAGTGCCCGCAGTGACGGCAGTTCCACCCGGCGATAGACTTCTCTTAGTCTGAATTTTCGCCCGCTCAAAATACTGAGGATTCTCCCTCTTCGCGTCATTTTTTAACGCAAGAACAGCCTTGCGTGCCAATTGAGCTAGTGTCGAATTGCCACCACACTTGACACAAGCTTCGTATTGCACCAAAGCCTGCCCACCTCTTTTCTGATTCAATAGAACAGTAGCAAGATAGTAGCGAGCCCGCACATCATAAGGATCTATTTGCAGACGCGCCTGAGCGATTGCTTCAACTTTGGCATAATCTTTAGACTGATAGACTCGCTCAATCTCATCAGGATCAAATTGAGCCCAGACTGGCTCTGGTGACAGAGATAGCAGCAACGAGCCCAGCTCCAGAAAACTAAGAATCAAAAGCGCCTTTGATGCTAAAGCCACAGGGACAAAGATCATGCGGCTTAAGTTTAGAACCTCAGTGGCCATGAGCTGTCTGCGGCTAGAGGGGCTGCTGAAACTTCTGCTAGCCAAGCTTTTAGTAGGCATGCTTTTACTGCTCAATTCTCTCCATCCGCACTGGCTCATATCTCGCCCCGGCAGTCAATCGGCTAACAGCATCAAGCTCTTCTATGTCCCCTATAGACAATTCTAGCTCAAGAGCCTCAATATTTTCGTTCAAATATTTGACCTTCTTGGTTCCAGGAATTGGAACGATATCTTGCCCTTTATGCAGCAGCCAGGCCAGTGCCAACTGAGCTGAACTTGCCTCATAACGCCGAGCTAGATGCTTCACTTCATTGACTATCTTTAAATTCTTGTTGAAATTATCACCTTGATAGCGTGGATCGCTACGTCTGTAGTCATCTTCTTCAAACTGTTCCAAGTTCTTGATTTGACCAGCCAAAAATCCTCGACCAAGGGGAGAATAGGGGACAAAACCAATGCCAAGCTCTCTTGTGGCAGGCAAGATGCTCTCTTCAACAGAGCGCTCCCAGAGCGAATATTCAGTCTGGACGCATGTCAACGGAAAAGTGCGGTGAGCTTTGCGAATATTCTCAGCACTGGCCTCCGATAGACCAATGTAGCGAACCTTTCCCTGCTCAACGAGCTCACCCATGGTACCAGCGACTTCCTCAATAGGAATTGCGGGATCAACTCGATGTTGGTAGAAAAGATCGATATAGTCTGTGTTTAGACGGCGTAGTGAATCATCGCAAGCTCTCCGTATGTTACGCGGATGGCTATCAACACCTACCACCTGTTTCATGGAAATATCAAAACCAAATTTGGTGGCAATAATAATCTCATCCCGTTGGCCCTTCAGCACTTCGCCTAGCAATTCCTCGTTTTCGTACGGTCCATAAACTTCAGCCGTATCAAAGAAATTAATACCCAGCGCGATAGCACGCTTAAGAGTGCGCACCGACTCAGCGTGATCGGGTGTACCATAGAGCCAACTCATGCCCATACAACCAAGCCCTAGAGCCGTTACTTCTAGTCCTTGCTGCCCCAATTTGCGTAGCGGTAACATCAGTCCTCCTAGACAATTCAGATACAATTTCAGATGCATGACCAAACTAAAATTATGACTAAACCAATTCTAAATCTTAAATTCGAGCTAAAAAAAGAACTAACTAGTGATGCCAGAAATTCATCAAGATTTCGATTGAAATTAAAGCTATAACCATAAACTCAAGAAACTCGCTGCGACCATGTTCAGCTTGGTCATGAGTAAAACGATAGACTTCACCAACACTAGTCAGCTTAGTTTCAACCTGGTGCTGCCACTCTGACAAACTCAGCCTTAAAGCCATTCCCCGATAAAGCCTGGCATAGTAGGCGTCGCCAATCATCTTAAGAGCATTGCTCGCCCTGTCAGAAAGCTCACGCACATCAACCAACAAATAGCGCAAGCGCTCGGCTTGCCTAGTTGCTACCTTGCCTCCATGAAGCCAATTAGAGCGCATATGTTCGGCCTTTGACTTGTAAATTTCATCAAGATAGCGATCAAGTAAACTATCATAGGTGCGCAATTCTACTAGCTGAGTATTAGCAAATTCGATGATACTGTCTACGGTGTTGGCACCTTCAAGGTTATCAAAAACAAACGCCACGTCCCAAGTGAGAATGGCCAACTCACACTCCATATAGCTAAAATTGACGCGCAATACCTCATCTTGCTCTATGGCAGCAAGAGGGCGCTCTTCTCCAGCCACGATACTGGCAAGCGGACTCCGGTGACTCTGGAGCAACTGCGAAGCACTAATATCTAGACTGAACGACTGCACCTCAGCAACAAAGTAGTCTTCGAGGAGCACCTTATGTGGTGACGACATAGCAGATGCAATTTCAGCCATAACACTGGCTAAAGTTTCCTGAGCAATTTGACTGAGGACCTCAGAATTCTTGACTCTGCGCGACAAGGCTGTAAATTCTTGCCAACTGCCTTTAAATGGAATAGAGAAGCGCAAGGCAACGGTGCCATAGTCGTAGAGCTTGAGGCGAACTTCAGCCTTCTCGGTGGTTTCACCAAGATCAATTGTGGCATCCGGCAGCTGGGCCAATAGCGGAGCCACAGCAAATTGAATATAACTAGGCGCGGGTACATCCGCTAACTTGATCTGAGCAGCCTGGTAATCCTTGCCAGAAGAAGATTTCACTAAATTGAGATTGAGAGAATCAGCCACCGAATACATAAAGTAAGCGCGTAGATATCCAACCTCAATATCGGGTGGGTTTGCAGAGTTAGCCCCGCCAGAACCAGAACTGGTCTGACTATTTGAAGTAGAAGTAATTGATGAAGGCAAAAGCAACTCCCAAAGTACGGGGAACTCAGGTACCTTAGTCTACACCGTACGCAAAGCGACAGTGATAGTAATGAAAGGCGCCCTTGCCACTTTCTCTTTGACAATACGGTTTTTACTCAAAATCTGACAATCTGAGCTAATTAAATAATAACCATAGAAGCGGGCTCAAAATGTAACGCAGCCAACATCTTCAAGTGCTTACCAGATCATCTTTTGCTATTATTCTCGGCAGAGACAGCCTGGCAACAGCCCCAAAGCGATGTAATCAATGACAAAACTTCTCGGTACTGTAATATTTGCTTTAGCAGGCAGCCTTTTAGGTAACTTTATACTTGGTCAAAACGCTGCCAATGCGGCGGTAACCTCCCAATACGAGCTCGGTATCAAAGCCTATCAAGCACGTCGCTATAACGAAGCTGCCACGTATTTTCACAACTCAATTGCCAAGGAAGGGGGTACGGCTGACGCTTGGCTATACCTAGGCCATTCGTTCTACGCTGCCGGAGACCGCTCTCGAGCTGAGCAGACTTACAAGACACTGCAAGCCAACGTCAACAAATACTCGCCACAATCAATTACAGCAGGACGAAGCCTACGTTTGATGCACATGACTGGAGTAACAAACTTCGGCAGAGCAGCCATGAATTCAGGCGCATCATTCAATGCACTGTCTGCAGCGGCAACAACTGGTCGAGGAGGCCAATCAGGTGGTCAAATCACAGTGCAAACTCCCAAAGTTGGTCATCCAGAAGTAAGCAGCACTGCAATCGACTGCATTAGAGCCGCATTTGATGGGCTGCCACCCAGCATCAAACAACTTCTCGTTGCTGGTAATGTGCAAATTGTAGTAACACCTACAATGATTGATAAGTTTCCAGCCGGTGCCTACCAAGAGCGAATGGGTTACAACGGCGGCACAGATAAAAGCTGCGACGGCCTCTGCACAGGAAGAACGGTAGTAATTGCCGAGCACAAAGTTAACGAACGCAGCGATGAAGTAGGACCGGCTATAAGTCCAGGGATCATGCGAGAAACTTTCTTGCACGAAACGGGACATGCCGTCGACAGTTGCATCAATGGCTATGCCCAATCAGCTGAGTTCAAAGCAGCCTATAGCGCCGATGTGGCGAAGATGTCTGACGAAGACAAGTCTAGGCTCTCATACTTCCTGCAAAAGAACGGCCAAGGACAAGTCGAAACCTTTGCTGAGCTGACCTCTTACTTACTGGGAAATCATCGATGGGCGGCCGGCGCGATGGTAGAGAACTGCCCAGCTTCTTTCAAGTGTGTCAAAGAAAAACTGGGACTATAAACCCAAATTTCTCACATTTCTATTTGCGGGATTCTCGTACTTGTAACCGAGCGCAGAGAGCCAGACACACGTCCTAGAGCGCATGCCTGAAGGTGATCGGCCTCATCTACGCGACCGGCAGAACGCAAGAGATTGGCATAGTTTTCTAGCAAAGAAATGATATCCGAATCAAAAGGCCCAGCTGATTCGCGCATGATCTTCAGGGCCTTGGCATAGTATGTCTCAGCTTCTTGCACTTTGTCTTGCTCCTGCAAAATCATGGCCAAATTCTGCGACACCTTCCCCACTTCCATATGCTTAGAACCTAGGGTCTTTTCAAAGATATTGACAATTTGGCGACAGAGCTTTTCAGCTTCGGGAAAGCGACTCTGCTCATAATAAATACTGGCCAAATGGTTAGATGAGTCGGCCACACTTTTATGATACGGACCATAATTACTTGTGTTAATGGCAATTGCCCGTTTCAGATGCTCTTCAGCTTGATCGTCACAACCTACCCTATGACAAGCTTCTGACAGCTTATGGAGAGTTTGGATCAAACGACTGTCGCGCACTTCAAATTGATTAGCCAAGACAAGAGCTTGCTCTAGCAGCTGTTTTGCCTGTTCGAACTGAATATTGGCCGAGGCTTGTTCAGCGCTGTCAACCAACTCCTCCCAGGATTCAAGCATTCAAGAAATACTCCGTACCAATAACTAAGTGCTAAAGACTCTTATGAAAGCTTATAACAATGGAAGCCCCGAGGATAATAAGAGCACGGCGGACCGGAGCTGTATTAACGAGGTTTAATGTACCCGGTAAAGACCGGAAGACCAAGTAGATACAAGAAATAAGCGAAAACATCAGCATAAGCTATAATCGGCAACTTAAATCGCTCGGTCCTAGCCCCAGCAGGCATCCGACAGGCATCTATATTGACGTTGAAGTAATGGCAGCAAAAATTTCAGGCACAACAACTAGCTATCAAATCACTGGCAAAGCATTGCTACGATTGATTTTAGTCCTTTCCAGCCTAGTTGTGCTGGGCGGCTTTGCCCCCTCGGCTTTCGCCGCAGATACCCCTCTGGCCCAACTAGAAGACCACTTCTTCCAACACACTTATCCAGGGGACAGCGAAGACGAGCGCCTGACTCGCATAGAAAAGTTAGTATTTGGTGAGGCAAAAACTGGCGACTCGGCCACTCGCATCAGTGACCTGCAAAAGGTTGTAACAGAGGCCGACACAAGCCCTTCAACTCAATCAAATCAAAGCGAATCTGCAGCCCAATCTAGCGCTGGGAACCAATCTAACTCTAACGCTAGCGCCAGCGAAAGTAATAGTAGTTCTGCTCCCTCAAATAATTCTACTGCTGCTAATGACTCTGCAGCTCTAGCCGGAACTGATTACCCGCGAGTTGATGAGCTTGAACAATTGATTCTCAATCAATCGTTCAAGCAAATGCCACTAAGCAAACGTCTTAGCCAGCTAGAGGTAAAAGCTTTCGGCAAAGCAAGCAACGACGACGACCTCAGCGCTCGCACCGATGCCCTTGAAGTACATTGGGAGAAAACTCTCTCACCCAGCCTAGAAAAGCAGTACCTTAGCACAGTTGAGTGGTTGGAGAATAAAGTCATCGGCCAGAATTACAGTTCAAAACCTTTGATAGAAAGAGTGCAGACTCTTGAAGGAATTGTCTTTCCCAACCAGCCACCGGACACCACTAGCGGTATCAAAGAACAGCTCGAAACCCTCACAAATGCGGTTCATATAAACAAGAACAGCAGCCCAGATGTCACGCCAATGGCAAGTTCTGATCAAAATCAGAGTCCACATACATACCCAGGTCAACCAGCCCAGAGCCAATACACCGCCCAAGGCCAATATCCGCAGGCACCACCTTATCCCAGTAACTACCAAAACCAAGGGTCAAGCCAATCTGGGTATGGAAATAGCTATGGAAATAGCTACGGCGCTAGTTCTGGTAGCAATTCTGGAAGTACCTATAGCCCACAATCCTTCCAAATGCCGAGCGCCGAAAATCTACAGAGTACCCCAGCTTATCAGCAGCCCTATCAACCATCCTATCAACAGACTCAGAGCTATCAGCCAGCCCAGAACTATCAACAGTCTTATCAACAAACTCAAGGTTACCAACAGACTCAGGGCTATCAGCCAGCCCAGAACTACCAACAGAGTCAGCCCACCCAGCAGTATTCACAAACAGGTCAAGCTACAGAAAACGCAAGTGGTGCAAGCGAAAAGCAGGCGACTCAAAGCAAAGGTCACCCGCTCTTAAAAGGTTTAGCTAAAGCTCTAGGAACAGCAGCCACCATGGCGGCTGGTGCTATGAGTTCAGGCATGATGAATATGAACTTTGGCAATGGCATGTACGGTAATGGCATGTACGGCAACTCCCTTTACTCAGGTGGATACGGAGGCTATAACGGGTACAACAGTGGATTTGGCGGATACAACACTGGATATGGTGGATATGGCGGCACAAACATACGTTTTTAAAATTGGCATCGCCATAGGTCTTGCTCTTCTAACACAATTTCAAAGCGGAAGTGAGCTAATGGCAAAAGAAGGTATTCACAAACTGCCTCTAGTTGTGGCCCATCGAGGTGGCAAGCGTTGGGGCCCAGAAAATAGCCTGACAAGCTTCAAGAAAAGCGTGGCAGCCAATGCCGACGGTATTGAACTAGACATTCACCGCTGCAAATCAGGTGAATTGGTAGTCATCCATGACGATACTCTAAACCGCACCACCAGTGGTAGCGGTGCGGTTAAAGATGCCAGCTGGAAAGATCTCTCTACTCTCGATAGCGGCAGCTGGTACGAGGCCAAATTTAAAGATGAGCGCCTGCCCTTACTCAAAGACGTACTTGACGCGGTAGACGGTAAACTCACCATCAATATAGAGATCAAGAATTGTCCGGGTAACTATGCTGACATAGACGACGAGCTGCTCAAGCAACTAAAAGACTATCCTTATCCAGACAAAATTATGATTAGTTCGTTTGATCACATTATTCTAAAAAAAATTCACGATAAAACTACCAAGTATAAACTAGCTCTGCTAGGCGACTCTGTCATCTACAACCTGGCCGCCTATGCTAAATCTGTAGGGGCCACAGGCTGGAATCCAGATTTTGATTGCGTTCGCCCCGACACTGTGAAAGCCGCTCATGATGCTGGTTTGACTGTAAATACTTGGACAGTCAACAATAAAGAAGGTTGGAAGCGCGCCTGCGATCTTGGGGTAGACTCAATCATTACTGACGATCCCGAAGGCCTCAAAGATTTTCTTCGTCTCTTGAATTAAAAATGATGTTGAGCAAGTGCTGAAGCACTACACCACGCTCAAAGATTGTCAGCACGGTGGCATCTTCTCTAACCATTTCTCTGATTTTTGCTCGGGCTATAAGTTGATCGGCGTCTGTAGCTAGGCGCAAAGACTTCAAATCAAATTCTGCTCGCAAAAGGACAATCAGATTTTCTACACTCTCTTCAATCAAATCTTGATTGATAGTAAAGCTGCCAAGTAATTCAGCCTGACAGAGAGGGCAGTTGTTCACCGATTCGTATATCGCACTGCTCTTGCTTAGACTGCTCTTGCTTAGACTGCTCTTGCTTAGACATAGCGCTCCGCCTCACCACTCTCTCATTTTTAGATAGTATATCCCGCACAGCTTATATAGCTCACATAGCTCTATATTCAGCACAAATTGTATAGCCGAAACAGCTTTGATAGCCTACTGGCCTATTCTGCAATTTCGCCTTCGTCCAATTCAAGCGACTCAATTTCATCCTCAGCCAAAGGCAATGAGAACCAGAAAATTGACCCCCCTCCATTAGGTAGCTCCACCCCAATTTCACCGCCGTGCTGCTCAACAATTGCTTTGGCTATGGCTAAACCTAGGCCGGAACCAGCTCGATTCTTGCCGTCTTTAGAGCGCAACTGCTCGAATCGACCGAATAGTTTGTGTGCCTGATTTTTAGCCACTCCAGGGCCATAATCACGCACCGAAATCTTACAACTGGAACCACTCTTCTCGCAAGCGACAATGACGCTTCCTGGACTAGGAGAATACTTAATGGCATTGGCTAAGATGTTGGAAAGCACCTGCAAAATTCGGTCACCATCGCAGTAAACGTCAAGTGATTGTTTAGCCTCATTCTTAATTGTTACCTTTGATTCTTGCGCCAAGCTGTGGATGCCCTCGATTGCTTTGTTTACAAGCTTGCTAGCATCAAAAGCATCAAGAGCAAGTTCAAGCTTGCCCGATTCAATTTTGCGCATATCAAGAATATCGTTTATCAATCGCATTAGGCGGTCAGCCTCAGTAGCAGCGATACGGACAACTGGTCTAGTTTTCTCACTGAGCTCATCGCTAAAGCTCTCCATTAGACCAAGAGCCGTACGAATAGAAGCGAGCGGCGTGCGCAGCTCATGTGAGACCATAGAGTAAAAATCCTTTACTCGTTCTTCAACTTCTTTGCGTTCAGTAATATCACGAACGATGCCCGTGTAGACGTCTTCATGACCAAGGCTAACAGTAGAAGTAGAGACCTCTACTGGCACATGGCTACCATCCTGCCGAACAGCGTAGAGCTCCCGTCCAGCACCAAAGGGAGAACGCTGACCACTGGCTAAATCACTGATACGGCCGTCCAAAAGGAAACTCGGGATAATGCGCTCGATATCAATCCCAATCAAATCAGATGCCGGAACACCACAGAGATTTTCTAGTACCGCATTAACTGACTCAATGGTGCCATCAGACCTAATTGTAACAATACCATCGGGTGCAGTTTCAACCAAAGCGCGCATGCGCGCTTCTCTTTCAGACAGAGCCTGCTGAGCCGCTCGCAATGCTTCTTCTGCCCGCTGGCGCTCGGAGACATAGCGATTGACGCCAAGAATTACAGTAAGCAATGCCAGTAGGGCCGAAATCAGAATGAAAGATATGCCAACCAGGGTTGTCAGACTTGCCTTATCTAATTCACTAAAACGCGCAGTCATTTCACTATTAATAGTGCCAGAAACTTCTTTGGCAAGCCATTCTACATGCCTTGTCAAATGAGTTTCGTCAAATTTTTCGGACCGAGCAAGAGCACTAGCCATAGTACCGCTAGTGCGCACTTGAATCACTTCTTCGGCACAACTCTTTCTAAAGCTGATTGAATCAGTCAATTCATCAAGTAACATCGAGTAACGTGAATTATCGGATAGCAATGTCTTCAATCTGGCTACACAAGCGTCGATACGATTAAAACAAAGCTTGTGTTGTTGAATTGTCTGGGTGTTCCCGGTAAGTACATACTCACGCTCCTGCGCATCAGCCCGTGACATATCAAGCACTATCTGGTCCAAAAGATCTACTAACTGAAATTGTTTAGAGGCAAGATAACTATTTGCTAGCCTATCGGCAGCTAAATTTAGGGTCATAGTTCCGATATAAATCAATACCGCCGCCACAATTAAAATAATTGCCGTAGTTTTAGCAGTAAGTGAATTATTCATGAGCTCTAGCTACTGGTCTACTATTTTACTGGTCTACTATTTTACTGATCTACTATTCGATATCCGGCTCCACGCTTAGTTCTAATGATACCGTTCTCCTCGCTATCACCTAACTTGCGTCGTAGTGTTTTCATATGAGTACGCACAGTGTCAACTGAAGCACTTGAATCACTTTGCCATACTCGACTGAGAATGGTCTCCAAGGTAAAGCTTTGATTGGGGTAACGCATCAAAAGTTCGAGCAAACTAAACTCTTTTGAGGTCAGGTCTACTTCTTGAGCCGCACGGAAAACACGACAAGCCTCAGTGTCTAGTTCGATATCACGCACAGTCAAGATTTTGCCAGCATAGCTTTGAGGGCGTCGGAGCAGAGCCTGTACGCGAGCATTGAGCTCAACTGGATGAAATGGCTTAACCAGATAGTCGTCAGCACCAGCATTGAGACCAGTGGCTTTGTCTTCAATGGCACCACGGGCAGTTAACATCAAGATTGGCGTTCTGCCACCAGAACCTCGATACTGTCTGCAAATATCAATGCCCGAAATATCTGGCAGCATCCAATCAAGGATGACAAGTTCATAACTAGTCATGCGCAGCTGACTAATTGCAGTAAGACCAGTATCAACATGATCTACTAGGTGCCGGCCTTGCTCCAGCTGCATTTTCACAAGAAAAGCAAGATTGGTATCATCCTCAACTAACAAAATCTTTGCCATTTCAGCCTACGATCTGCCTCCCTTTTGCTTCTAGCGAGTGTAGCTCTTTTGAGCTTTTTACTCCAGTCGCCCTGGGTTTACGAGGCTCAAGCGTATATGACTTGCCTGAAGCGGCAGCAAACCAATTTCGGGGCAGAATAGTGCTAAGGCGACTAAACTTTTGCCCAGTCCTTGACGCTTTGCTATAGCGCAGGCGGGGATCGACCAATGCGGCGGCAGCGCCATAGGCAGAGAGAAGGCGATAGGTCTGATCTATGCAATTATTGGTCAAAAGCGACCAACCACCTGCTTTAATCAACTCCAACTCTTGCAAAGCGCGCCCACTATTGCCAGATAGTTTCTCATGATGCAATTCCTTGTAAGCATGATAGTTAATATGGTAATGAATATTTTGGTGCTGAATATGGTGCCCTTGAGACATGCTTTCAAGCATTTGTTCAAAACTACCTTGTTCGCACCAAAAGTCTATATCTCCGCCAGGAGGCACATACGAATACTTCGCCAAAGCTATGACGTCACTCATTGGCGTGCGCAGCAAATGGTCAGATGAGCCCCAACAATATTTCTTTCCTTCATTTTCTCCAGTAGATTCTCCAGGCGAAAGAGCAAAACCCCAAGCGACATGGCCAAATCGCAAAGCCTGATGATAGTTGATAAAAATAAATGACTGTGACACTCAGAACCTACCCATGAGCTTGACTTCCGGCTATCCTCGCTTGCTCCAGACCAACATGACTGAGGCTAGAATGAAGCTCAGCTTCGCGCTGTCCAATTCTTAGCATGGCAGCTTCTAAGCGCCTTGAAGTATCAGCAAGCATCTGCGTCGTCAGCTCAAGCTTAGCTCCTAGACAGACAATCTCAAGGCTATGATCGATGACTGTATCGATACTCATCTCCAAACCGGCAGCGCACAGGTGTACTGCCATAGTACTGCGCCCAGCATCAGCACTGCTATTAGCAATCGAATCTTCAGAAAAGTTCTCAGTTACGTCCATAAAGCAGTTCCATAAAATAGTCCTACAAAACAGTCCTACAAAATAGTTCCATAAAGCGAGTTATGGCTTCTGTCAAATTCAAACTCAAAATTATTGAGATAATTCCCCAATATTAATTTCATGCCCAATTCACCTCCTCCCTAGCGCTATTATCAGACTCAAATAGAGCCAAATGGCAATCAATATTGTTCAAAAAACGCCGTGCAAAACGCCGGTAACGGGGAATAAACTAAGCATTACCAGGTATCTCGCCCCCCATAAGTAAGAATCTACGCAAGAAATTGGTAGCGCACGATGTTCAGACCCCAAAAGTCGCAACCCCCTCCCCCAATCCGTCTGTCAAAAATGCACGGAATTCCTGTGTATCAAGACGTCTTTCACGGCTTGGAGGAGGCCCAAAAGAACTTGAACCGCTCGGTTGAGCTGCCTTGGATTGCCGAAAACCCAACCAGAGACTGCACTCTAGCGGTTATGTGCGACCGCGATGGTGGCGACCCCCAGTGGACCTTCATTATCGGCGAAGGACCGGCCAAAGAAATACGCTGGAACTATCAGACGGGCGATATCGGTCTAGTTACAAATTTGCTTACCCGAGAATGCTTGGGTGACAACACTGACATGAATGCCCAGCAGCTTGAAGCTTTCGGCGGCATGAGGGCGACAGCAAGCAATATACCGAGCATCACCGTACCAAGCGATGACACTCCAGTAGCCAGAGCTGCTTTCACCGAAAGCCAGGAAATGCCAAGGCACGCCACACTTGAGGGCGACTTACTCAATATGACCGTGCCCCATGTTCTGCAATCTATTTTGATTAGCAAAATGACCGGCCTGCTCAGCGTCACTCAGAACGACGAACTAATTGATGTTTTCTTTGAAAGCGGCCAGCCACTGCACGCTGCCTCCCCAGAATGCAAGGGCGAAGCAGCAATAATGGAGCTTTTGACTTGGAGCAAAGGCAAATTTTCTTTTTATCCAAACGACCGCTCAAGCGAGCGCACAGTACATAGATCAATTGAGCTTTTGATAGCAGAATCTGGCCCCTTAGTAGAACAGCATGAAGTACTGTTGAAGAATGGTGTGACTATAAACTCGTACTTCATCCGCAAACATCCCAATTTGACCGAAGCACAATTTGAAGAAAAAGTGTCTCGTGGAGCTAATCTTAGTATTGAGGAGCAAAAGCAGTTCTACCAAATAATCGACAACCAGAGCACGCTTTTTGAGCTTTTGCGTAAAATGCCATTCAATAAAGTTGAATGGATTCCTCTTATATACAATCTGCTCGTT
>LNEX01000241.1 GCA_001464165.1 bacterium Ga0077546 | reverse complement strand
CTTTGCCTGAGTGATCTCACTCTCCTGCTTCAACAACAGAACCGAATTTGGCAACTTGCTTTTGATCAGTTCGAAGACACTTCCCAAGAAGGCAAAGCTCGGAAAAAAGACAAAGTAATTACCCGCCTTTACCTGCACAATACGGGCAATGCCCTCTGCAATCTTGCCAAAATTTCGCTCTCTGTCTGAATATTTGGTCGACACCTGGGGAATTATAAGAAGCTTGCGATGTTCACGAGGAAACGGGCTGGTGTACTCTCGTCGCGAAAGCTCTGGATCATCTAAGCCTGAAAGTTGAGCGAAATAGTCAAAGGGTTTAATAGTGGCCGAAAATGCCACCACATGCTCAAACTCTTTATGAGCCAGCTTTAGCTTAGCTGACGCGTCACAACAAACTACTTTCAATGCCTCATCGACACTGCCATCTCGCATTTTATTGCGAGTATAAAGATGGAAGAACTCATCACCTTCATAGTCAACCGCATCCATAAAGTCATTAAAATAATTAACAATGGCCATCAGCGGATCTGACCCAGAACTAGAGCCAGAATCAGAAGATTCAGCGGCTTTGCGAGCAATTCGGCGCACCATTAAATCTTGAAGAGCTGGTAGCGCCTCCTCAAATAATTCTCTTGAGACAGTCAGCCTAGATTCTTTGAAACCAACCATGCGCCCGACATTTGATATGACAAATTGAATCTTCGACACCAGGGCTCGCGCCTCAACAACATGATCAAAGGGAAGTGAAGAAAGTTCAAGAGCCAGCTTCGCTATTACAGCCGAACTAAGAGTCTTACTATAATAGTCTGCAGCGCGTTGAGGCAGATTGTGCGCCTCGTCAATCACTAAATTAGGCTTCTCGTTGAACTTACTCAAGGTGTAGGTAAAGCGTCCTAGGGTGTTTCTTGGCGAAAATACATAGTTATAGTCTCCGATAACCACGTCAGCTGCAGCCACCGCATCTAGTGATGCCTCAAAAGGACAAACTTCATATTCCTCACCAATTTTCTTGAAGTCTTCAGCCGTGAGAGAATTCATCTCTGCCATTTTCTCAACAACATTATGCTTGTCCATTTTCGTGTAATAATCACGAGCATACTGACAGTAGCCAGGGTTGCAGATTACTTCTTCCTTCAAGCACATCTTTGCTTTTGCATTAAGAGTGAGCACCTTCACTGGTGCCCCGCAATCTTGTAAACGAGTTATTGCTTCTTGGGCAACTGAATGTTGTGTATTCTTTGGAGTGACATAAATCAGCTTCTGGCCCCGAGTCAAACTATCTTGCAAAACTGGATATATCACTCCAATTGTTTTACCCAACCCAGTTGGGGCCTGGACAAGCACTTGATGCTTAGTCTCGATATCTTTCGCCAGTTCATCAACTAACTCTTTCTGTCCGCGACGCAAATCGGTAAAAGGAAAAACCAATTTCTCCGATAGTTCCATTCTGCGCAAACGGGCGGCCTCTTCTGCCATTACTTCGCGTTCAAGCTCAGCCAAACGCAGGGTCAGCCACTTTTCATAATTCTCGACTTTAAAATCAACATCTAAAACTTCGACTTTGTCAAAATTATTCGAAGTGATGAGAAACCTTGTCAGAGGTACAACCTCTTTCTCTAAGTACAAAACATAGGCGTACGTCGCTAACTGCAAACAATATGGATGCTGCGGGTCGGCAGCCAGTTTAGAAAGAAGCTCGCTAGGAGATGTTGAGCTCTTAATTTCTTCGATAACAGGTACAAGCGCATCGACAAGTCCATCCATGCGGCCAGATACATTAAAAATGTAGTGCTCGCTTTCAAACTTGTGCGCCGCTTTGACTTCAGCCTTATATAGAGGAAAAAGCTTTTGCCTGTCCTTCTGAATTTTGCTGTGAAGTTGCCGACCTTCTGCTGCTAAGGCCAACGGACCGCCAAAAAGCTGGCTATAACCAGAGTTGACTTCAATGCTCCCAGACAGGGGGCATGGCATGGCAAAATCGCGAATTCCAATTACGACTATCTTCTTTGCAGACTTTGTCACGATAAACCCATGGTTAAGCAAATCAAAAAGCCGAAGGACTCACGCACTTCTACATAAATACGTATGGTAGAGCCAATCCGTCT
>LNEX01000240.1 GCA_001464165.1 bacterium Ga0077546 | reverse complement strand
GGTCGGTCGTACCAGTAGCGACAGGAAAGGTGAAGAACCCACCATTAGAAATCGCACCAGTAGAATCATAAGTCACGCCACCAGCGCTAGCAGTCGGCTGAGCCAGAGTAACAGTGATATTGCCGCCAGTAGTTGTTACGCCGCCAGATGCATTAAGCGATCCAATCTGAACGCCCACAGCAGCTGCTCCGCTACTGCGACCGGCAGCAATGGCAATATTGCCGTTGCTGTTTCCCGCTGAACCAGACGAATTTATACTCGAAGTTGTCGGCAGAACAATGGTGCCATTGGCATTACCTGCAGCATTAGAAAAGGCTATCAGGGAGACATTGCCACCAGCTCCAGTTGTACCACTGGCGTCAATTGATGAAACTCCTGAGCCAGTTGTCAGACTGATGTTTCCGCCAGTGGCATTGCCACCAGTGACGTTTATGGAGCCACCAAGAGGAACCGCCCCGACAGGAGGTGCACCTGAGAGCGTGGTAACTCCACCGCCGGCGACACTGGTTGTAAATGCCGCTCCGGCAATCATTGTTATGTCTTGGCCAACGCCAGAGCCATTGCGGGCAGTGATTGCATAACCACCCGCACCGCTATTGGTTATGTTCCCGGATGCAATTACGGCAAGCTTTTCACCTACGGTGACGTTGCCAGCAATAGCGATATTGCCGTTGTTAAAATAAGTCGGATCACCTAGCAAGCACTGTTCGCCTAGAGTGAGCGTTGTCGTATTGGCAGATACATGAGCGGCTGAGCCGTAACTGGTGAGCACACCCGTCAGTTGATCAACATGAATCTCGGCAGTGCCGAGACCAGCATTGACATTAAGCTTTGACGAAAGCAAATCGCCGCCGCCAATATTAATGTCAGCGTTGCCAGCATTGCCAGCAGAACGGAAATTGATACTATCTTGGGCAGAGAGTTTGCCCGCCAAATTATTGAAATTGATATTTGAGGCCAGAGTGGCAGCCTCTGTATTGATATTGATGCTGCCAGCCGGAGCAGCCAACATTCCACTATTTACGAAATTTCCTGAGTACGAATTGACTGCCAAATTGCCAGTGCTTGCCAACACCGTTCCAGTGTTGGTAAAACTCCCACCAGAGTTAATAGTTAGAAATGCTGGAGAGCTAATAACACCAGAGTTATTTAAGAAGCTAACGGTGTTAATAGTCAGCCCCGAGGATGAAAACCAACCGTCACCAGTCACAGCAGAACCCAACGACAAGGCCGGCAAAGCAGCCGCGTCAGCAGTTAACAGCCCGCTCACCGTCAAATTGCCAAAATTGAGAGTTGATGCGCTAGAACCATTATTCTGCAAGGCAAAAAATGAGCCAAGAATGCTAGTTGAACCACTCACCACAAAAGGATCGGAAGCGTTAAATCCAACACCACTCAAAACTACGTTAGTAGGCAGTACAAGGCTACTGAGTGATCCAGTTTGATCAGCAAGCAAAGTAAGGGTGCCCGCCTGCGAAACTCCGCTATCAGTGAGAACAATACTTTGATTGCCTTGCCCGACAACTTGCGTTACAGCGACATATTGAGAGGGAGTAAGTAGTTGGCCGGGGCTAACAGTCAGAGCAGTGCCGCCAACCACGGACCCCGTGCTGCTCATAGAACCGCCAACCGTAATAGTTACAGATTGGGTAATGGGCGCTGCGATTGTAGCTTGGGTAGATGAGAGATCTAAGCCCAGACCAGATGAAAAAACGTTGCTCGTATCTAAAGTGAGCTGAACTGGCTGCACAGCGGCAGCAGAAGAAAATGTAGTTGCTGAATTTGCCGATGCAGCCGCAGTTGAAGTTTCAGTTACAGTTGAAGTTGAAGTTGCAGAATCAACTAACCCCAGCCCAGTAGAGGCAACAGCGGGCACTTCAGGACTAAGAGTGACCTCCAAAACTGGTGGTATCAAACCGCCTAGAGTGTCCACGGCTGGCATGCCCGGTGCTGGAGGAACATCCGGGCCCTGGTGACCGGCTCCACTCTGACTATCAGTAGACGCGCCGGGGAGCTTGTCACCGGTGGTCACAACAACACTTTGAGTAACACTAGAGCCCATTGTAGCCAGACTCTGAACATTGCTTGAGGAACTAAGATCTACGCTTTGAGGTACGGTACTTATGCTAGCTGGCGCAGAGTAAGACTGGGCATAGGCACGCACTTCAGTTAGTTTGGGGCTAGAAGCTAGCAATAAAATTGACGCAGCAATAAGCTTGCTACGAAAGCCACTAATCTCTATAGATGAGCCGTTTCTTAGCCTGAAACTGCCAACAATTGAGAATTTGCTGACTAGATGGAAGAAACGTCGGGTCACCTAGATTGCTCCTCGAGGTACCAAAGCTTATGAAGTACTAAAACTGCATAAGCAACACCCAAAGTACTTAAAAGTTGGACCACTTAGTCCATATTCTTAAATCAACTGACACTCAAGCTTCTAGAGCAAACTAAGATTCGAGAAATCGAGTACCTGTCTGTTAAAATATAACATACTTTAAGGTACGATACCTTTTTGCAAAACTTGATACTTACGCCAAACGCCTCTCCTATAGCCAATCACGCGCTATCAGAAGTTCTGAGATCATTTCTTAAGGCATCCCTCTACTAGTTCAGCAATCATCAATATCACGAACAGACAGTCTTACTATTGTAAAAATGCGCTAAGAGATTCAATCCTTTTTCGGGGATTGCTCAGCGCCATCATGGCTTGCGCAGCTTCACTTAGCAATCCGGTAAACGCTCAGCAGTTTTCACCCAACCCCACTCAAAACTTTTCGCCAATCAGACTAAATCAGACACTGCCTAACCTGCCTAGCCTGATTCCCACAGACGTTACTCCTATTGGTCTAGGTCGGGAACGGGACCTCCTTAGACCAGGTCGAACCTTTTACCTGCTGCAAAAATTGCCAAGCCGAATGTGGATTACCAATTCGAATAGAAAGGCTGACTATGTCTTTCGCGCACTACCCAACTTATCAATCGGCTATCGTATACTCCCTCGCACAAGTATCTATACGAATTACTTCGTGCTCAAAGACGTCTTTGCTGACCACGGAAGACTGAGTTACCCCACCACCCAATCGCTGGCATGGGGCCTTCGTCATGAAATTCCCATTCGCAACAGATCTACACTCCAGTTTGACCTACAAGCCCGCGAACTTTGGCAAGCAAGTCATTTCCGCCAATTCGATTTTCTCCCAGGGGTAACTCTTACCCACGTACTCAATCCAAACACCATTGCTTTCGGCAATATTCAGCTGCAACTGCGCGGCAAGAGTTACTTCCAAGCTCCAACCCGCGAAATTGACCCTTTCTACACCCTAGGTATACTGCACAAACGTGGGCCTTACACATTTTCTTTCGTAGATACACTAGTATGCAATTACAGAAACGGCAATGCCATTCCTAGCCAGGGAAACCTTGCCATGATTGCTCAAATCGAAGCATCGAGAGAGGTGAGCAAAAAGCTGCCCGGTCTTGTAACGTTTGTGCGAGCGGAGCCAATATTCAACTGGAACTCGAGAGGCGTGCAAGGAATCAGCGGTTTTGACTTCCGTATATTTGGCGGACTACGTTACACCTTCAACAAATCAGCTACAAGCGTAGCCATGGATCAGCTTCGCAAACAATTACAGAAGTCTTCGGTGCCGCCACTTGCTGAACCAGATGAAAAAGAGGCTGAGACGAAAAATAAATCAGAACCTTCACTAAAAGAGCCGACTCCACAAGAAAACTCCACTGAAACGGCGCCACCAAGCAGTTCTCGGATTGAGCAGCAAAATCCGGATATTGCAAAATCAGAAGGTGACGAAGAATCTGCTGCACCATCAGAAAATAAACCGTCCAGTTGAAAGCACCTTAGCAGGCTGACATAGTGGTGAATATGACCAGACTTAGACTTAGATTCACCGATAGACAGTGTCACTTCTTGGCAGTATTACTGGCAACATTTTTCTTCCAGAAGCAGGCCTGTGCTCAAGACACATCTCTCACCAGCTTAGTTGAGCAAGATAGAGGAGCTATCAAGAAAGAAAGTAGTGCTGCAACTTTCTCCCTTGGTGTAACAAGAACTCTGAGACCTTCTAAGCACCAAGCCACAGAGAAACTAGATCTTGGCAATTTTAATCTTTTTCACGGCAACACCAGAGAGGCAATGGCTGCATACAGAGCGGCCCTTGCAATTGCTCCAGACAACTGGGAAGCACACTATGGATTATGTAACTGCTATGTCAGCAATAGAAATTATTCAAAGGCAGTTGGCGAGTGCCAGGTAATGCTTCAGCTCAAGCCTAACGACAAGACAACACTATTCCTTTTAGGAAGCCTGCTAAAAGGCCAAGGACGAATTGCGGAGTCGATAGAGACTCTGAAGAGAGCAGAGAAACTAGGAGCCAAAGGCAGCAGTTTGCATACGGCACTAGGATTAGCACTGGCTCAAGCCAACAAGCCTGATGAAGCCTTGGCCCATCTCAATATTGCTCTAGAACAGGACAAAAAAGGAACGAATGCCGACGCTCACCTAGGCAAGGCGGTGGTTTTGTATAAGCAGTCAAAAAAATTAGAAGCTCTTGGTGAAATCGATAAGGCGATTAGGGCAAAAGGAGGCCGCTATCCCCAAGCAAGAAACTTCAAAGCAGAAATACTGATTAGCATGGGTCGAAAGGAAGAAGCAAAGGCTGAATATCTGACCGAAATCAATACAGAGGATGCTTTACCTAGCTGCTTCCAAGCGCTAGGAAATATCTATCTCAAAGAAGCCAATCTGGAAGAGGCGGCCAAAACCTTTGCAACGGGCCTAAAGTGGTATCCCAAAGATGGTGACATCTACCTCGGCAAAGCCGTCACCTTAGAGAAGCAGGGACAAATCAGAGCCGCCGTCCAAGCCTACAATAGTGCCTTGCTTTTGATAAAAGACAAAGAGAAGCGGGCAATTTGGCAGAGACATTTGTCCGAACTAGAGTTAGCTAACTCTTCCAGACCTTAGCCATTACTACTTTTTCTTACTTGGCTTTGGGCCCTGTGACTGCAGCGGCCTTAGGCTCAGCCTGAGCCTGCTCGACCTTATTAATAAGTTGCGCTGGGCTAATTTTTCGCATGATATCGGCTGTGACGTCAACGCCGTTGTCGATCACTTTTTGGCCACCAGCATAGACTCCAGCTCCGTCAATAACCAAGTCGAGACCCTTTTCCTGGGCAACTTGATTGACTGCTTGAAAGATTTTTTCTGCGGCTTGCGCAGTCGCGGTCTGGACCAGCTGAGCCAAGGCCTGCTGTTTAGCATTTATTTCGGCTTGAATATCGCTAGTAAGCTTCTTTAGCTCTTCAGGAGAACGCTTCTCTTCTTGAGCCTTCTGCAAGCGCTTATTTGCCAGCTCGACCTCGCGCTTCAGCTGGTTTTCAGCTTGCAAACGGAGAGTTTCAGAGCCAGCAGTTTCAGGGCAAGAAATCTTCACTAGGTTAAGATTGAAATAACCGACCTTCAAGGCTGCCGTAGTAGCGTTTTTTTGGGCCCTGCCAGGTTGGCAGAAAAGCAGTAAGAGAACAACAGAGATAGTTCCTAGAATGAGCCCACTAGCTCGCAAGCATCTATCGAGTTTCATGTGCCCCCTAAGCTAGATTAATCATAAGCGCATTATTAACGCTTGATAAAAATTTGGCTCCGACTGGATTCGAACCAGTAACCAGGCGATTATGAGTCGCACGCTCCACCATTGAGCTACGGAGCCAAAACAAGATCAAAGAACATTGAATCGAGCTTTGACCGATATCGGTCAAGTTGTTTTAGCCACTATATTTTACACTGCAATTAATGGCTTATTTAGCTTCTTGAAGGGTCATGTATTTTTCAATGAAGTCAGTACTGACATCCTTGCCGTTCTGGAACATCGGATGAGCCAGAACTCTCTGATGAAACGGTATAGTGGTTCTTATTCCTGTAATGGCATATTCGTCCAACGCTCGTTGCATTCTTGCGATTGCTTCTTGACGATCCCGCCCCCAAACCACCAACTTGCTTACGAGTGAATCGTAATACGGCGGTATAACATAACCGGGATAGCAGTGGCTATCAACTCTCACTCCAGGACCACCAGGAGCAATATAGGCATCAACACGACCAGGCGATGGTAAGAAATTGCGATCAGGATCTTCAGCGTTAATACGACATTCAATTGAATGGCCGCGAAACTCCACATCTTCTTGTTTGATTGAAAGCGGCATTCCGGAAGCCACCCTAATCTGTTCCTTTATTAAATCAACCCCAGTAACAAATTCAGTGACTGGGTGCTCCACTTGAATACGGGTATTCATTTCCATAAAGTAAAAATCATTACCAGCCAAAATAAATTCGACTGTACCAGCACCTTCGTAGTTAATTTGCTTAGCAGCACGCACAGCAGCTTCACCCATACGTTGACGAAGCTCAGGAGTGAGTGCAGGGCTCGGAGTCTCTTCAATCAATTTTTGGTGACGACGTTGTACTGAGCAATCGCGCTCACCCAGGTGGATGCAATTACCGTGACTATCAGCCATGACTTGAATTTCTACGTGGCGAATAGGTTTCAAATACTTCTCAATATAGACTCCACCATCACCAAAAGCAGCAGAAGCCTCAGATCGCGCGGAAGCCAAAGCTGTAACCAAGGAAGCCTGATCTACAGCAACGCGCATACCACGACCGCCACCACCCGCAGTGGCTTTAACGATCACAGGGAAGCCAATCTCTGCAGCTAGCTTATAAGCTTCGCTCTCATCTTCTATCAACCCGTGACTACCTGGTACCACAGGCACTCCGGCTGCGCGCATAGCTTCGCGGGCCGAAGCTTTATCACCCATAGAATTGATAGCGATAACACTTGGTCCAATAAACTTGATGCGATGATCAGAGCAAATTTGAGCGAAATTAGCATTCTCAGAAAGAAAGCCATAGCCAGGATGAACAGCATCTGCGCCTGTTACAACAGCAGTTGAAATGATCGCTGGTATATGCAAGTAACTTCGTTGCGACTGGGGTGGACCTATGCAATAGGCTTCATCAGCCAGTTTCACATGTAGCGACTCAGAATCAGCTTGAGAATAAACGGCTACCGTCGAAACTCCCAGTTCGCGACAGGCTCTGATTACTCTCAGAGCTATCTCGCCACGGTTGGCGATCAGAACCTTTTCAATCATTGTTCGTGCTCTTAACCTTTAGGATCAACCAGGTAGAGTGTCTGACCATACTCAACAGTTGTGCCATTTTCTACGCATATTTTGACAATCTTGCCAGCTACTTCAGAAGGCAAGTCGTTCATTAATTTCATTGCTTCGATAATGCAAACAGTCTGCCCAACAGAGATACGGTCACCCATTTTGACAAAGGATGCGGCTGTAGGAGAAGGCTGTCCGTAAAATGTGCCAACCATCGGAGATGTGATTGCTACGGTATTTGCTGGAGTGCCATTGTCTTCAGCGCTAGCTACAGCATCTGCCTTTGGCGCTTCAGGAGCCTGAGTTGCAGCGACAGGTCTAGGAGGTTCAGCTACTGCAGTTGCAGTAGACGCAGCTGCATGTACAACCTGCCTCTGTTGAGCAGGAATTTCGAAAGTCTGAGCGAGCACTGGCCTGTCTTTCTTGACAGTTATGCGCTGGTCTCCAAATTCAATGGTGAACTCAGTAACGTCAGTCGAACTAACGATTCCAAGCAACTCTTTGATCTGCTGCAGGTCTATCTTCACAATTAATCCCTAATACCAATCCGAATTCCAGTTTAAACGCGAGTCAAATACTTGCGATTTCTAGTATCAACTTTCACTTTGTCACCCACCTTAATGTGGAAGGGAACTGTGATTGTTGCTCCAGTTTCTAGCACAGCTGGCTTGCCGCCACCAGAACTGGTATCGCCTCTTTCATCTGGTGCACACTCGCTGATTTCTAGCTCAACTGTATTCGGTAGCTCAAGGCCAAGAATACGATCATTGAACTTGAGCATAACGATGCCCTCAGTGTTGTCTTTCAGAAACTCAACGCCCGAACCAATTTGCTGAGCAGTCAACTCTAGTTGTTCAAAACTAGTATTGTCCATCATCACGTAGTTCTCGCCGGCTTTGTAGAGATACTGCAAGTCAGCCTTCTCAACAATCGCTTGAGGGAGCTTCTCGCCAGCACGGAAAGTATTCTCAAGCACGTTACCGGTCTCGATATTTTTCATCTTTGCACGGACAAAGGCTGCTCCTTTGCCAGGCTTAACATGCTGGAACTCTATTATTTGCCAAACGCCATTGTTGTATTCAATGGTGACGCCGGTTCGAAAATCGTTGGTAGAAATCATGCAGGATTGCAAGCGCTCCATGGTCCGTGAGGTAACGGACAGTAGTCAAGACAAAGCAGTGGCTACCTCTGGCCAGTGCAAAATTCTAACACCATCTAACAACAATAGACGATGAGTCGGCATAGCCTTAGAACTAGCTTAATAGAAGCTTTTCAAAAGCAAGCTTAATGGTTGGTTGAAGAGAGGTTCTTTACCCCGGTATAATCAGGCTTCCAGCAATGTGCCCGTCAAAGTACTTGATACGGCCAATTTTTAGACTGTACATACTGCATTCATACACATTGCCGCCATGTACGGATGACCGCCGATATCTTTAATATAGTGAGAAACAGTCAATGGCTAAGAGTTCGACAACTGAAGGCAGTTCCATTAAAGAGGAATCTAATGAAGCGAAACCTTCCTCAAATGCTTTCGACTGGAAAGAGGTAGAAGCGCGCTGGACCACCTATTGGCATGAGAACAAATTATTCAATTTGGAGATGAACCCCGATCGTCCCAATTTCTCTGTGGCCTTGCCTCCACCGAACATTACAGGCAATTTACATATGGGCCATGCTCTAAACGGGACATTACAAGATGTTTTGATCCGCTTGAAAAGGATGCAAGGTTACAACGTCCTCTGGCAACCAGGAACAGACCATGCCGGTATAGCCACTCAAATGGTGGTTGAACGCAAGCTTAAAAAAGAAGGCCTAAACCGCCACAAAATGGGCAGAGAAGCCTTCACTGAAAAAATTTGGGAATGGCGCAATCAGTATGGCGACCACATCATGGAGCAATACAAGCGCATTGGCGTTAGCTTCAGCTGGGACCGCGTTGCTTTCACCATGGATGAGTCTTACGTTAGGTCTATTTATCGCGCCTTTGTCACCTTATACAAAGAAGGTTATATCTATCGTGGCAATCGCATCACCAACTGGTGCCCAAGCTGTGCTACTAGTTTGTCTGACCTTGAAGTTGAACACGATGAGAAGAAAGGTCATCTCTACTGCATCAGGTATCAACTCGAAGACGGCTCTGGTGAGCTAATTGTTGCCACTACCAGACCAGAAACGCTATATGGGGACGTAGCTGTAGCGGTGCACCCAGAAGACAATCGCTACAAAGCCTTAATTGGCAAGAATGTCAAACTACCAATTACAAATAGAGCCATTCCTGTAATTGCCGATTCATATGTAGAACGAGAGTTTGGCACTGGTGCGCTAAAGATCACACCAGCACACGACGCTAACGACTTTGAAGTTGGTGCCCGACATAAATTGCCTCAACCAACAGTAATCGATCTCAAAGGCAAGTTGATTGCCAATGAATTCGTGCCTGATTTCTTGCACGGCGTTGACCGCTTTGAAGCGCGTAAACAGACTGTAGCCAAGCTCGAAGAAATTGGCTTGCTGGCAGAGTCCCGCGACTATACAGTTGGCCTTAGTCACTGCGAGAGGTGTCAAACCGTAATCGAGCCACTGCTTTCTGATCAGTGGTACTTAAGCATGAAAGAGCTTGCTCAGCCGGCCATCGAAGTGGTGGAAGAGCAAAGAGTACAATTCATCCCAGAACGCTACGCCAGCTCATATATTGACTGGATGAAAAACATCCGTGATTGGTGCATCAGCAGACAATTGTGGTGGGGCCATCGTATTCCGGTCTGGACCTGTAGCAAGTGCGGTGCTGTTGACGCCTATGAAACAGCTCCAGACTCCTGTGAAAAATGTTCAGCACCAGCTGCTGAAATGAAACAAGACGAAGATGTTCTCGATACCTGGTTTAGCTCAGCCCTCTGGCCTTTCGCCACTTTGGGCTGGCCTGATGAAACCAAAGAAATGAAAATGTTCTTCCCTACAACCATACTCTCCACCGCCCGCGAGATTATCAATCTCTGGGTGGCACGTATGATTTTCACATCCCTCAAATTCACTAAGACTATTCCTTTTAAGCATGTGCTGATTCACCCTGTTATTCAAACAGAGGACGGCAAGCGCATGTCTAAATCTAAGGGAAACTCTATCGATCCACTCGATATGATTGATACGTACGGAGCCGATGCTAATCGTTTTTGGTTCACCTCAGTAGGAATCAAAGGTGATCAAGATGTGCGCTTCAGAGCAGAGAAACTAGACGAATATAAGCGCTTCGCCAACAAGCTCTGGAATGCTGGACGCTTTGTCTTGACTCAACTAGAGGGATTTGAACCGAAGGGAGTCAATCCAGCCCACTTGACCCTGGCTGATCGCTGGATCTTGAACCGCTATAACGTGCTTCTAGATTTGCTGCAAATGTACTTCCAAGACTATGACTTTGATAAAGCAGCCAACCAGCTTCACGATTTCACCTGGAGTGCTTTCTGCGATTGGTATGTTGAAATCGCCAAGATACAACTTGCTCAAGAAGCACAATCAGGAGAAAGCACGGGCCAAACTAGAGCGGTGCTCCAAACAATTTTTGAGGGCTTGCTGCGTGCCTTGCATCCGATTATGCCTTTTATTACAGAAGAGCTTTGGACCAAAGTACCTAAGTCTGCGTTCTTCCCCAAAGACTTTGTCTCGATCATGTTTGCGCCCTACCCTAGACCTGATGAAAACCTGATCGATGATGATGCTGAAGAAAAAATGGAATTTTTGATGCGAGTAATTCGCTCAATTAGAAATATAAGACAAACCTACAATGTGCCAGCTTCGGCCGAAGCCGAGGTAATGATTGTCTGCCAGGATGAAGACGAAATGAAATGTCTTGCTGATGGAGCTATGTATATTGAGCGCTTGGCCAAAGCTAATCCGCTCGATATCAGCATGGACTGCTCGCCACCATCTATGGCGGCATGCGAGGCAGTGTCTTCGGTCAACATCTATGTGCCTTTGGCTAAATTAATTGATGTGGCCAAGTCAAAGGACAAACTAAATGTGCGAAAGCAGTCGATTGAAAAGGAAATTGCAAAAGTAGATCTACAGCTCTCCAACCCTGACTTCAAGAGCAAAGCGCCTCCGGACAAAGTAGCAAAAATAGAAGCACAATTAGCTGAACTAACCCGTCAGCTAGAAAGCGTCCATGCTCAATTGAAGGTATTAGAAGCAAGCTAATTCAAAATAAAAGTCATTGTGGAGATTGGTCAAACAAACTTAATTGGCCAGTCTCTTGAGCTTTCTTTTTGGATGCTTTAGATTTCACAACCGATGTAGTGCTATCTTCTTCGGCCTGTTCTTGATTAGCATCAATCAGCGCAATTAGTTGTCTGCCATCAATAGCAGTACCATTAACTTGCCTAGAGACACGGTGACAAACTATTTGATCATCAGGATAGGGCTTAAGAATAGACTCTAACTCAGGCAGATTTTTATTTGTAGGATCAAGCCAACGGCCTTCTAAGTGTCGAGGAATTATGGCTGGCATCCGATCATGAAACTGGGCCATGACACGATTTGCCGGTACCGTAATGATGGCACAGGTGCGAATTTCATCGCCATCCCGAGAAGACCAATCTTCAAAGAGTCCAGCAAAACCCATTAGGCTGTTGTCTTTCAAATGTATTCGCCAAGGCTTACGGGCCTTGCCTTCGCCCGTCCATTCATAGAAGCTGTCAGCCGGTACAATGCAGCGTCTAGCACTAAAAGCTGTTCTAAAGAAGGGCTTAACGGCAATTGATTCGCTGCGGGCATTGATCATCGGAACGACTTTCTTTTCGCCTTGATTGACATCCCTCGCCCAGCTTGGCATGAAACCCCAACGTGCAGCTTCAATGCGACGGCCGCCCTCTTGCTGATTGGCGATGATAATCGGTACCCAGTTTGATGGAGCAATGTTGTAACGGGCGGCAATTGGCAGCTCCAGCTGCTTGACACGGAAACGAGCCAGAATATCTTCAGTAGAATGAGCTAGTGTGTACCTTCCGCACATGTGCAGTATTGTCTCACTTTATAGCTTGGCAGGGAAATGCTTGTAGAATGTCCTAAAAGAAAACAATGGATGATTGTTGAATAGGATCTCAGATGGACGATAAAGAGGCTAGCCTTCACTTTCAACAAGGATTTATGTATTTGCAGAATCAGTGCGCCAATGAAGCGGCCCTCTGTTTCAGCCAAGCCCTTGCAGCCAGCCCCGGACTCTGGCAGGCCCAATTAAACAGAGGCAATGCTCTGATGATGGCTGGGCGCTATGACGTTGCCATCCGCGATTTCGAAGCCGTCCTCACCGTCGAGCAAAGTGCTCTGGCGCTTATGAACAAAGGCCTCTGCCTCCACCAACTGGGCCGCTCCGACGAAGCACTGAAGATTATTGACTCAGCGGCAACCCTTGCTGACAACGAGAGCCTATTGGTCATTATCATTTCAGCAAAATCTGAGGAGCTAAG
>LNEX01000239.1 GCA_001464165.1 bacterium Ga0077546 | reverse complement strand
ACTTTAGTGATGGCGGCACGCTCAAGCGAAGAGTAGATGGTAGTCGTACTGAGTTCGATAGCGATGGTTCTTCGAGAAAATACGATACCAAAGGCCAGCTCTCTGAGATGTGGGGCACGAAGGGCGATTACTCAAGCTTTAAGTATGACGAGCAAGGCAATCGCACAGAGATGACTCTCTGGCAAAAAGACCCGGCCACTGGTCAGTACGCAGAGCAGGCTCAGACCTTTAAGGCTGAAACGCCCGGCGGACCGCTGACTGATGCAAGCAAGAAGTATAAGAGTGTTGATGTTGATGCAAAGACAGGCGATGTCACCTATGTTCTTGATAATGGCTCGAAGAATGTACAACACTTAGATGGTCGCCTTGATCAAGTAATTGGTATCGAACCAAAAGCCACTAAGACCTTTAGTGATACTGCCGGCAATATTGTAAGGGTAACTAGTGCGGATGGTACTGATACTACTTATAAATACGATGACAAAAATAAGATAATTGAAACCAATGGCCCCCTCGGCAACTACAAGCTTAACGCTGATGGAACTTGGACTGGACCACGTGGCAATGTAGAATCTATCAACGTTAGAGCCACCGATGGCTCGATGGCGATGGTGTTGAAAGATGGTACTAAAATTGATGGTGCTGCTGATGGTGGCAGAACTGAGTACGTCAATGACACTGTTAAGCGCTACGATGCTAAAGGGCAGCTCAGTCAAATGTGGTCAGCCAACGGCGATTACACGGCTCTTAAATATGACCAAGATGGCAACAATACTGAAATAGATGTATTCAAGTTTGATCAAACAACCGGCAAGTATTCAGATAAACCTGAAACATTTATTGCTGAGTATCCTGGCGGCCCGCTTACCGATTCCAACTATAAATATGCTGATGTTATGTTCGACCCCAAGACTGGGGATCTCACCTATTACCACGACAATGGTTCAAAGACATTACAGCGCTTGGACGGTAGAGTCGAGCAAACTATCGGTATTGAACCGAATGCCACCAAGACATATAGCGATTCTGATGGCAATATAGTAAGAGTGACCAGCGCTTCTGGCGTTGAGTCGACTTATAAGTACGATGCTAACAATACGTTGATCGAGACAAATGGGCCAATGGGTAACTTTAAGCGAAATGCTGAAGGAACCTGGGATGGCCCCCTTGGTAATGTTGAGTCTATTAATGTGAGAGCCGCTGATGGCTCAATGTCTGTTGCTTTCAGAGATGGTACTAAAATTGATGGAGCGCCAGATGGCAGTAAGACAAATATCGTCACTGATGCCTCTGGCAATGTCGTTAAGGTAACAGGTTCAAACGGTGTCGAAACTACCTACCGATATGATGAGAAGAATACTCTTGTCGAGACCACTGGCCCGCTTGGAACTTACAAGCTAAATGCAGATGGTACCTGGTCAGGACCGAACGGGAATGTTGAATCTGTTAGCGTGAGACCATCTGATGGGGCTACCATCATCGCGGGCAAAGATGGTTTGACCATTCAAGGTAACCCTGATGGCAGCAGGGTAGAAGTCAGCAACGGTTCTACCAAGAGCTATGATGCCAAAGGTCAACTGTCTGAGTTGTGGGCCGCAAACGGCGACTACACAAGCTTTAAGTACGATGCTAATGGCAATCGCACAGAGATGAACGTCTGGCAGCCAGATAAGAAAACTGGTCTCTATCCAGATAGTCCACAGACCTTCAAGGCTGATGGCACAGATGGTGCCTTGTCCGATGGTGGTAAGAAGTATAAGAATGTTGAAGTCGATGCCAAGACTGGAGACATTACTTATGTTCTCAGTGATGGTTCAAAAACCACTCAACATCTAGATGGTCGCATTGACAAAGTGATTGGCACTGAGCCTAACGCCGTCAAGACTTATAGTGATACCGCTGGTAATATCATAAAAGTTACCAATGCTGATGGCGTAGATACTACCTATAAGTATGATGCCAACAACAGGGTCATTGAGAGTGACGGTCCTCTTGGTTCATTCAAGCGAAATGCTGATGGCACTTGGAGTGGACCTAGAGAGAACATGGAAGCCATTAGCGTCAGCGCTAGCGATGGCACAATGATGATGCGTCTCAAGGATGGCACCACCATTGCTAATGCTCCCGATGGCAGTCGTAATGAATATGCTGACGGTGCAGTCAGGCAGTACAACGCTAAGGGGCAATTGACTGACCTCTGGGGCGCCAATGGAGATATCGCTACCTTCACTTACAACGAGAAGGGCGAGCGCACTAGAATGGAGTTCCGCCAGCCAAATGACGACGGCACTTATCCAAAGGATCCAAAAGTCTTTACTGCCAGCCCTCCTGATGGTGTTCTTCAAGACTCTGGTAAGACTTTTAAGAGTATCGAGATCGACTCAAAGACCGGAGACATTACTTTCACCAAACAAAACGGCAGTGCCGAACTTCATCGCGCTGATGGAAGCAAAGATGTCATTCTTAAGGCCGAAGGTGGTCTCAATCCAGTTTCGGTTACCACTGACAAAGATGGAAATGTCATTAAGTCGGTGGATGCGAATGGTGCGGTCTCTAGCTTCGAGTATAAAGATGGTGTTCTCACTAAGGCTAGCTTGCCTAGCGGTCAGTGGGAGCGTCAGGCAGATGGCTCTTACAAGAACGGCGATCAAACCATTAGCAGTTTGCGCGCCTTGTCTGACGGCGGTGTTAGCTATAAAGATTCTAAAGGGCTTGATACCGTTATTGATGCTCAAGGTATGCGTACCGTTATAGATGGCGCTGAGAAGAAGACTTATAACCAGCAAGATCAGTTAACTAAAATTGTTGAGCTTATTCCCGGTGGCACTACATACAGCTTTAAATATGACGCTAACGGCGTTCTCAGCGAGGTGACGAACAAGACCGGCACTTGGACTCGGGTTGGCGAGCCTGATGCAAACGGTGTAGCTAGCTGGGTTAATCCAGCAAATCCTAATTTTAAGTGGGAGGGTAAGAACTCCACAGAAGGAGGAGAGTACACCCATACTCGCGTTAACCATGACCATTCAGAAGTGCGTAAAGACAAGGACGATAATGTCGTTGGAGTCACCAATCCTGATGGCAGTAAGTATACATACACTCGTGATGCCTCCGGCGCTGTAACGGGAGTTGAGTTCACCAGCAAAGATGGTTTAACCACCACCAAGATGAATACTGTTGGTGGAAAAATTGAGATTGGAGACAATGGTCTTGCGAAAAGTGTTGACTCCAATGGTCTCGTAACTACGTTCGGCAATGACGGTCGTTTCGTCAAAACTGACGCCAGCGGTCATCTCGTTGCGCAGTCTGACATAAAAGGGACAGTTTTCACCTACGACCAGAGCGGCAAGCTTTCAGCGATAATTACAAAAGACGGTGTGTTAGAGAAAACAGCTGATGGAACCTGGCAGAAATCTACGACCGCTGCCGATGGTACGTTGAAGATTGACCCTGCAGGCGCATTTAAAGGTGAAATAACCTTTGATGCCACCACTGGTAGGCAGACTTGGGTCAGTGCTGATGGCACTTACACTAAGGTTGCCAATCCTTGGGGTGGTTCAACGGAGACATTCCGGGGGGCTGATGGGGTAGTTAACAAAGAAGTCGTAACGAACAGAGGAACAGTCACCGAGACTAATTATTCTAATGGCGCTATCAGTAATATTGTTGAGTTCGATAGAAAATCAGGTCACATCAATAGTATTGCTGATGGTGGTGCACCACCGTTAAAAACTACTTTGCAGTATGACTCCAATGGCAAGCTTGTCTCTATAACTGATTCAGGTAACAACAAATTAGATATCGCTACAGGGCAGACAATTAAAATCGACCCAAGTGGCGTAATCACTATAAAAGATGCTGCCAATCATACACAGACAGTTATTGATGCTTACGGCAAGACTGTCACGAATACTGTTGATGGTAGCAAAGATTTCTATGCTTCTAATGGTGCATACCTTGGTCATGTTGGAGCGGCAGTTCCTGCTGCTCCGAAGAACACCACTCCTGATGGATCTACTGATAATGCTGCACAGAAGGGGCCGCTTCAGGCGCCGGCCGCTGAATTGCCTAAGACGAAGCCTGTGGCTGAGCCCATCCTTGTTGTTGCAATGACTGACAACAGAACTATTGAGCAGAAGAGAGATGCCGCTGCTGCCGCGAAGGTAGAAGAGGCTGCGAGGGCTCAAGAGTTAGCTAAGCGTCAAGAAACTGTTAGAACCCAAGAGACCGTTAGAGCCCCAGAGACTGTTAAAGCCCAAGAGACTGTTCGAGCTCCAGAGACAACCAAAGTGCCAGAGGTGGCTAAGGTTGCAGCTCCGTCCGCGCCTGCTCCAGAACCTAAGCCTGTTTATGTGGAGCCAAAGCCAACAAGTCCACCGGTTGAGAGCAAGTCGACTACTACGCCAACGCCAGTCGTCGAAAGAGCAACGACCTCCCCGACGCCTGTGGGTGAGAACAAGACCACGACTTCACCAACGCCGGTAGTCGATAACAGGACTACGGCATCACCATCATCATCACCATCAACATTACCTACTAACGATTCGTCGAAAGCG
>LNEX01000238.1 GCA_001464165.1 bacterium Ga0077546 | reverse complement strand
TTAGATCAAGGTGGTCACCTCACCCATGGCTCGCCTGTGAATATGTCGGGTAAGTGGTTTGATGCTCATTTCTATGGAGTGGACCCCCAAACTGGTCTGCTTGACTATGACATGGCGGCAAAAACTGCCCATGCTGTTAAGCCAAAGCTAATAGTTTGTGGTGCTAGCAACTATCCCCGCATTATTGATTTTAAGAAAATGCGCGAAATTGCCGATAGTGTTGGCGCCTACTTGATGGCTGATATTGCCCACATTGCCGGGCTAGTGGTGGCGGGCCTGCATCCAAATCCATTCCCGCATGCCCATTTTGTTACCACTACAACTCACAAAACCCTTCGTGGTCCTCGTGGTGGTGTGGTTATGTGCCTAGAAGAATTTGCACCTTTGGTTGATAAGGCCGTCTTCCCTGGTATTCAAGGTGGGCCGTTGATGCATGTTATTGCGGCCAAGGCCGCAGCTTTTGGCGAGGCCCTAAAGCCTGAATTTAAAGTCTATCAAAAATCAATTGTCGACAATGCTAAAGCCCTTGCCACTACTCTTGTAGAAGAGGGTCTAGCGATTGTCTCCGGTGGTACCGATAACCATTTGATGACTGTCGATTTGCGCCCCATTGCTATGACAGGTAAAAAGGCTAGCGCCATTCTTGAAGAAGTGAATATCACCACCAACAAAAATGCCGTGCCTAACGATCCTGAAAAACCAATGGTCACAAGTGGTATCAGGCTGGGCACACCGGCTGTTAGCAGTCGCGGTATGGGTACTGCTGAAATGAAGGCAATTGGCCTTGCCATTGCTTCTACATTGAAGGCGCCAGAAGATGAGGCTGTCAAAAACCAGTCACGCAAAACCGTCGAAGAACTTTGCCAGAAGTTTCCACTTTACGAGAGCAAGCTTGCTGCTGTTAGATGAAAACACTCGAATTGCCAAGTGATGAGTCGAAGAAAAGTGGCAGGTCTCGTGCCTCTAAGTTTTTGATTCACCTCTGTCAGTTTCTGCTGATGGCAGTTGGCGTTTGGTGGGCCTATGTGCCGGCCGGTTGTGATTTAAGCCAGATGCAGATCCCGGGCTTTTTGATTGCCCTTTCTATCTCATGGTGGCTTGTACCTGAAATTAGAGCCAGAGCTATGCGCCTTGGTCTCGTTGATAAACCAGGTGAAGATCGTCGTATCCATAAAGTAGCAGTGCCACGCTTAGGCGGGGTGGCTATCTATATAAGTGTTTTAGCCACCATTGTTTCATTGGTAGCAATCGCTGGTAGATTGCCGCAAAATGCTCGTGGACAAGAAGGAATATTAGCAATTGCTGTTGGTGGCACGCTTGTTTTTGTCTTAGGCCTAATGGATGACCTTGAGTCGATTAGAGCTAAGTACAAGCTTTTTACTCAAATATTAGCTGGCTGCGCTGCCTATGCTCTAGGTGTGCGTATTAAAGCTATTCCGATACCGCAAGACTGGAATTTCGATTTTGCTTTTATACACATACAGGGTGGAGTGCCGATTGACCTAGGCATACTTAGCCTGCCCATCACTGTTCTATGGCTAGTTGGTGTTGCCAATGCTGTCAATCTTATTGATGGTATGGATGGATTAGCGGCAGGAGTTTCGGCCATTTCTGCTTTGACTATTTGGGCTGTTGCCTTAGGTGTGGCCAAGCCATTTGCTGCATTGATGGCTGCTGTAATCGCTGGGGCTCTTTTAGGATTTTTGCGTTGGAATTTCAACCCTGCTCGTATATTTCTTGGTGACTCAGGGGCTTATTTAACTGGCTTCATTCTCGCTGCCGTTTCAATTACTGGTGTGATTAAAGGTGCCGCCTCGACGGTGATGGTGCCAACTTCACTCCTCGTTCTCTTCATTTTAGCCTTTCCTCTTCTTGATACATCCTGGGCTATCGTCCGTCGTCTTGCCAAAGGGGTTTCTATTTTCTCCCCAGATCGTCTACATATTCACCACCGCCTGCTCGATACGGGGCTCGATCAAAAGAAAGTCGCCTATATAATTTATGCCGCCTCTACCGTATTTGGCTTTATCGCTGCTTGTTTTGTTCACCAAGAAGAGTATTTTTTGAAGTTGTTTGGCTCAGTACTGCTTCTGGCCTTGTTCTTTGCTGAAGTGCTAAACCGACATCGTCAGCGGGGCAAGACGGTGACTAAAAAGACAGAGGGTAGTGATTTAGACAATTCGACGTCGTCAGCCAGTGCATCTGCTGGTGCTTCTACTAGCTCATCTGCTAGTTCTTCTCCTAGTTCTTCTCCTAGTTCAGAAGATAACTGAATAATTTGTATGATCTCTACTTTTGAACTAGATTCGCAGGTCGATTTTATTAGTTTCGATGGCGGAGTATTGGCCAGGGGAGCACTTGCAAAGCCATCTCAAAGTGCTTTGAGAGAGCTTTCAGACATTGAGGAGAAAATTCTTTCAGGTAAGAAGGCTCGCATCACCCGTGGTGCAGGGCTCTCGTTTGCTGCTAATCATTTTGGTGATGGTATTGTTACTGCCGATAACGCAAGGTTTACCGAGATCATTGAGTATGACCCTGAAACCGGTCTGTTAGAAGTGCAGGCTGGTGCCACAATGGCACATATTCATAACTATCTACAGGAGATAGGACGTTATCTTGTTGTTCAGCCAGATTATCCAGCCATTACGCTAGGCGGCTGTATTGCCGTAGATGTTCATGGGCAAAGCCAGCTGAGAGATGGTAACTTTCGCCATCAAGTTCATTCCCTCAAGCTATTTCACCCATCTCGAGGCATTGTATCTGCCAGTCGTGCCATTAACAATGATATCTTTGAACTCACCTGCGGTGGCTATGGTCTGACCGGTCACATCATTAGTGCTAAGTTACAAACACGGGCTTTGCCATCGCCCTTGATGGCTCTGTATCGACTGCCTATTGATGATATTGTAGCCATGCCTGAGTTGCTGCTTCGGGCCGCAGAGGAGTGCGATTTTGCTTTGTCTTGGCACGATTTCAGTGCTAGAGGAGCTGCATTTGGTCGCGGATTTTTTCTTGTCGGAAAATTTGTTAGTTCTGAATATAACCTGAGTTTAGCTACGAGAAAGGCGAAGCTAGCAACCTATTGGCCATTAAATGGGCCGCTGCGCTCTTACAAAAATACCGACTTAGCCCTTTACAGTTTGCCATTTAATCGTCTAACTAATGTTCTATATGCAGGCTACAACCGCTTCTCTACTGAGCCAGTTTTAAGTGCAGCTCATGATTGTTTCTTCCCGGCCCGAACAAGGCGAAAGTTTTACTATAAATTCTTTGGTCGGGCAGGGTTTCATGAAAGTGAGCTGATCGTTCCCGTTGACCGTTTCGACTTGTTTATTAGGGCGATGGAGAGATGGCTCGATAAGAATGAGTTGGCTGTTACTCTGGCTCAAGGTAGGGCATTCAAAGGCACTCAGAGTCTCATGCGCTTTGATGGTGAGGGAATTTGTTTTACCTTGAATTTTCCGCGCTGTTCTGCTGGTTCCAGATTTATTGAATTTCTTGATGATTTGACGATTGAGCTAGGATTAATTCCATACCTAGCAAAAGATTCACGTCTGCCACTAGGGGTGGTTAAGCGTTCGTATCAGCACTATGACGATTTTAAGATGCAACTGCGCCGCTACGATCGAGATAGGCTCTATCGCTCAGAATTTTCTAACAGGCTTGAACTTTAGGTAAATGCCATGACCAAATCAGTCTCACTGCTGCTCTTCTTCCTTGATGAAAATCGCTATGCTATTCCTCTTGCTAGCGTAGAGAGAGTTTATCCTGCTGTAGAAATTACACAGTGTGAGGCTGAGAATGACACTGAATTTCTCGGCTTTGTCAACGTACATGGTGAGCTGATTCCGGTGGTTAATGCTCGGGCGCGTTTTGGCTTGCCTAACAAGACTCTGGCCGTGTCTGACATGATGGTAGTGGCGCGCGACGGTAGTCATAGACTAGCTATGATTGTTGACCGCGTGGCTGATGTGTTGGAATACAGCGCCGAGCAGATGATTATTGCAGAGTCTCTGCTCTATGCAAAAACCAATGTCAGTGTCATAAATTTAGCTGATGGCATGATTGTTGTTAAAGAGATGCGAGACTACTTAACTGAGACGGGACGGCAGTGGCTTGAGCGTAGCAAGAACTAGCCTGTTTTTTGTATTTTGCTATTTCTTGTATTTTGCGACAAGGCTTTCTAGAACATCTTGGATAGCAGTTAAGCTATAGGCTGCCTGTTCGATTTGTTTGCTCGACGCCACGTGTTGTTTGGTAGCATCTTGAATGCCCTGCATGGCGGTGACAACTTGATCGATTCCAGTGAGCTGCTCTTGCGATGCTGCAGCGATTTGAACAGCCGCGCTGGCTGCTTCGCTGACACTATTGGCCAGAGATTCTATAGACCGGCCAGCTTCAGTTGATTGCTTCACAGCCGACTCTACGGTGCGGGTGCCTTGTTCGATAGATACAGCAGCATGCTGTGCTGCAAGTTGAATGTCATTGAGAATTTTTCGCACTTCAGCAGTGGCTTGCTTTGACTGGTTTGATAGGGCCTTGACCTCTTGAGCGACAACGGCAAAGCCTTTACCAAGCTCACCAGCTCGGGCTGCTTCAATAGACGCATTGACCGCAAGCAAATTTGATTGCTGCGAAAGTTCGTCCACTGATGCTGTTATCTCAGCAATTGCTTGGCCTTTTTCGGTCAGTCCCGCCATGTTCTGAGCAATAGACCTCATTTGTTCTCTAATTTCATTCATTTGCTCTACTGTATCATCGGCGGCGGCCTTGCCCGCCATCGAAATATGCGCGGCTTGCTGAGCTAAATCTGCAACATAGCGGCCTTTCTGGGTGGCCACCAGTGTTGTTTGTCTCACCTCTTCGGCTGATACAGTGGTCTGGGTGACAGTCGCTGCTGTGTTGGTTGAACTGACTGCCGATTCACTAGTCGAAACTACAATTTGTTTGACTGAACTAGCTAGAACATTTACGGCCTCAGCTATATGCTGGGTATCAGAGCGCAGGCTTGATACCATTTTTTCAAAAGTGTCTGATAAGGCGCCAAGCTCGTCGTTTTGTGATGATTTTGGTATCTCGTATTTTAAATCGCCTTGACCAATTTTTTGTGCTGCTGCTGTTAGTGCTTTTAGTGGTTGCACTACACTCTTGTCCATAAACCGTTTTAATTTCAATGTGGTGAAGGTGGCAATGACAATAGTTAGTGCATACGCTAGGCCCAGGTAGAAGTTAGATTGTTTGAGGGCCTGAGCGGTTTCTTGAAATTCGCGGGGATCACGTGGGCCAGAACTTACCAGCAGAGCAATGGCTTGTTCTGATAACCACCACTGCCAACCGACAAATAAGGTAATTGCGCTAAAGCATAGAGAAGATACTACTAGCTGGTTTGACAATTGAGATTCGAGGCTATCGTTTGGCATTGATTTCTCGTGAATGGTAAATTTGCAGCGTATTTTTTTTCTAGACAATTTTAATACAAATCTACTGAGATTGCAGATCTAATATCTGCTGATAAGCACTGAGAAAAAGATGATTGCTTTTTTCTTGAACTGATTTTGTCGGATAGCTTAGACCGTCAATATATAAGGCATTTGGCTGATTTTGCTGCAGTGCAAGCTTTACCTGGTCAACAAATTTCTTAGCTAGTGTTGACTTAAATACGATACCGTCGGCACCGCTATTGAGTATCTCGATGACATCTTTTAAGTGGCCTGGCGTAAGCAAAAGGATGGTAGTAATGGCTTGGGTCGAATCGCATTCTTTGAGTGTCTTTACTAAATCGAAACCACTGATACCAGGCATATTAATATCGGTCAGGATAGCATCAGGTTGGAACGATGCCAGTGCTTCTAGAGCTTTTTCACCTGAGCGCGCAACAGTAACGTTGTAACCGGCTTGGCTTAGAGCGTGACTCATGTACATAGACTGAGTCAATGTATCTTCGACTAAGAGCAGAGTGCTTTCTGTTTTACTTTTCTCATGGGTGTTGGATTCCATTTCCGCGGTCTACCTCATTTTCTGTTTTGCAGGAGGACAGTAGCTATCTTCTCTAAATTTAAGATATGGCAGTGCGCTCCCAGAGCAATAGCCGCTCCTGGCATGCCATGTATAACCGAGCTTTCTTTGTCTTGCGCAATAGTGGTGGCACCTCTTTCTTTCAATTGTAAGAGTTCAGCGGCGCCATCTTTACCCATACCAGTAAGTAAGATGGCTAAACAATCGCTATAGTTTTGAGTGAGCTCTTGAAACAAATATGAAACTGACGGTCTGTGACCGCCTATTGGGTCTGCACTCGAAAGTGTAATCAGGCTCTCTTTGTTGATGCCCATATGCTTGCCTTCAGGGCATAGGTAAACTGTTCCAGGCTTGAGACTCTCGCCATCATGAGCTACTTTGACCTGCAGAGCAAGAACATTGTCTAGCCATTCCACCATCCCGGCAAGAAAACCAGGGGCGATGTGTTGCACGATCAATATTGAAGCCGGGTAATCGCTCGGTAGTTTCCTCAATACTGCCTCTATGGCTTGAGGTCCGCCGGTGGAAGCACCGATTGCAACTAGCCTAAATGGACTAAGTTCGGGAACTTGTAAGTCTGATTCTATTTCCTGATTCTTGTCTCTATTTCGTTTCGGCCAGCGCTTAATCACTTTTACTGAAGCCATATCTTTTACCGTCTGAACCAAGCGCCAAGCCGTCGCTTCAAAATCACCAGTGCCGACGGCTACTGGCTTAGCAATGGCAGTGAGAGCGCCAGCCTCGATTAATTGAAAGGCTCTCTCTATGTCTTCCACTAGACAACTGGCACTAACTACAATTATTGGTACAGGCTTAGACTCCATAATTTTTCGGGTCACTTCTAACCCGTCCATACCAGGCATGTGAATGTCCATGGTAATAAGATCAGGAGAGATGTATTTTAGCTGTTCTAGAGCCTCTTCTCCGCTGGAGGCTACAGCAATTACTTCTATTTGACTATCAGCACTCAAAATTTTGATGAGTATTTTTTGCGCAGTTAGTGAATCTTCTACTACTAAGACTTTGATTCTTTTGTTCATATCAGTTCTTTAATTACTGAAAGTAGATTTGCTTGATTGAGGTCTCCTTTAACGAAATAGGCATTGGCACCGGCATCAATGGCCTCTTTTTTGATCTCTTCGTTGTTAAGAGAAGTGACTAAAACTATCGGTAGTTGCTTCATTTGCTTATTTGTTCTGATCGCTTTTACTAGTCCTATTCCGTCAAGAATTGGCATTTCAATGTCGGAGATGACTAAGTCAAAATTCGTTGACATTTTTAGAGTATCAAGCGCTTCTCGACCGTTAACGTTTAAGGTTGCTTCATAGCCAGCCGCTTCAAGAATGTTGCGCATAAAAATGCGTGAAGTCAAAGAATCTTCGACTACCAAGATTGAAGCCTTTTTCTCGATTGCACTATCTTGTCTATCGGCATCTTGTCTATCGAGCATGGCCGCTAAGCCAAATAGTGGCTTCTGATCTTGCATGTAACGTGTTTTGACAATAGTTTCAACCAGTTCTGCTAAGTTTAGAACCAAGGCTACTTTGCTATCTGAGAGTATGGTGGCGCCAGCGAAATTGTTAATTTGGCCAAGGGGAAATCCGAGCTTTTTTACTAGAAATTCTTGCTCAGTTAGAATCTGATCGACAATCACGCCAGCTTTCTTATCGCGATGGCTTATTACCAGCATCTCTAGATATTTAAAGCTTGTAGATGTAGCGGCGCTCAAGGCGGGTAAATTGAGCGCTTTGGTCAAGGCTGCAACTGGTAATACCTGACCATCTACCATGAAGGTCTCGCGCTCATCCACTATTTCGAGGGCCAAAGGGTGAACCCGCATGGCCCGGTTCATGCCAGAAATTGGCACAACGAATCTTTGGCCGGCAGCCTCAACTAGTATTCCCATGAAGGTGGCGAGAGTCGTTGGTACGATGATGCGGAAGGTACTGCCGTTGCCGACTTGGCTGCTTAACTCGATGCGACCGTTCAATTCTTCTATTTTTTCTTTAACGATAGCAAGCCCTAGTCCTCGACCTGAGAGTTCACTTACGGTCTCTCTGGTGGAAAAATCAGACCTGAAAATCAGAGCATAGACTTCATCAAGGCTTAGGTTCTCTGCTTCTTCAGCCCCAATCAACATCTTTTTTACGGCCGTTGCCCGAATGGCTCGATCGTCTATACCTCGACCATTGTCTTCGATAGTGATTTCGATGGTTTCACCATTGAGCTGCCGAGCGCAAACAATTAGTTTTGCACGGCTCTTGCCGATCGAGATCCGCTCAGACTCTGCTTCAAAGCCATGGTCCATGGCGTTGCGCAGAATGTGTATCAAGGGATCTTTAAGTCGTTCAAGTACGCGTCTATCAACTTCTAATTGACCACCGTTGATAGTTAGCTCAACATCTTTTTCTAGCTCCCTACTCAGTTCACGAATTAATCGCGGAAATCCCTCAAAGCAAGTTGAAACTGGCAGCATAACCAGTGTTTTTGCTGTTTCAAGATAGCGATTGATCAAGAGCGATGCACTGTTTTGATCACGAGAAGCAATTTTTGTCATGGTGCTGACTTTGTACTGCAAGAGCTGTAGCTGTTCATTGATTTTTGTGATGGCGGGCAGAGCTGAGATAGATCTTCTAAATATTCTGCTGCCTTTGTTTTAATCGTCAAAAGTTCTTCTGATTCTGAGAGCAAACGGTCGAGCTTCTCGATTGACACCCTGACCGATGTTAAATTGTCGACCTTGGGCTGGGAAGGTGCTTTTATACTGATTCTGGTCGGCGCCTGAGCCGTATTCTCTTCTTCTTGTGCTGCTGGTTCTGCTTGTTCTCTTCTGCCTTCCTGCGTTTCTGCTGCGTGTGCGAAGCCCAATAATTTGCCGATCTCAGTCTGAATGCGCTCTTTCCCTTTGACCTCACTCTCCGTTAGACCCAGTAGCTCATCTAGAAGTTCAATACTGAAACTCAAGGCGTGAATTTGCACTCTGTCGATGCTCTTCGCCTCTGCTTTAGCACTTGACAGGGCCGTTTCTAGCCACTGACAGATAGTTACTGCTTGTTGCTCGCTAACGGCTCTAGCAGACCCCTTGAGGCTGTGCAGGCGAGCCAAGGCGAGGTCTATATGAACAAGTTGTTCACTAAAAGCAGTGTTGGTGCTATGTTGAGTTGATTCTAAAAGACTGAATAATTTGCGCACATCAGCCAGTATTTCGCTCGCCTCTTCCTGAAAAGCTTCGCTTAATCGTTTAGCAAAGTCGTCAGAATCGGTCAATTACTGCCCTCTGGCGTGCTTGTGGGAAGATCAGTCAGTATTTCTGAAACCTGTTTTTGTATTGGTGCATAGGCAGATTTTAGTTGCTGATATATTTCTTCAGCAGAGTGCCACTTAGAATTAACTCCTAATTGAGCTAGCTGAGTTGCTAAATTAGCCAGGTGAGTCAAGTTGAGGGAGGCGCAGGGGCCTTTTAGAGAATAAGCAAAGTGGCTCACAGCCTCTGCATCTTTAGATTCAACTGCTAGTTCTAGGCAATCAACAAATGTACTGGACACACCCAAAAAGAGTCGCAAAATGGATTCTGTCTCGCTGCCACCATAAGTGTCTTCTAGGTCATTGATGTCCACCGTTAAAGATCTAGAGTGTTCGCCTTTGTCTTCATCAAATAAAACTACCCGAGCGCGGCTAACACTGTCGCTGTCTTCTTCAGAGTTGCTTAGCGCCGCAGCATTAAGCCACTTAGAAATTGCCTGTCTCAGTAGGTTTTCGGGCGAACCTTTGGTGATGAAGTCGTTCATGCCACTGGCCAAGCATTTTTCTCGATCACCTTCGCGATCATATGCTGTCACCGCGATGATCGGCACTCCAGATTTGTTTGAGCCAAGAGTTCTGATTTGTTCTGTAGCTTCATAGCCATCTAACTCAGGCATATCGCAATCCATTAATATTAAATCGAAATGCGATGCCTTTACTGCTTCAACGGCTTCTACTCCACTCTTCACAAGAGTCACTTCAAAACCCATACGCTCAAGCTGTAACTTCAAAAGCTTCTGGTTTACGGCGACATCATCTGCCACTAAGACCCTGCCGTTACTGGAAATGACTCTTTTGTTTGCTGGACGATTTTGGTTGTCTTTACTTGCTTGATTGGCCAGCTCCATATCCTGACTTCTGACCTGGCTGAGCTTGCGACTTAACATTTCTAGCTCTTTACTAGCAAGAGTAAAATTACTGAGCTTTTGTTCTAGCTCGCTGCAGATTGCTGACAACTCATTGACAACCGCTACGTGTTCGGTGATGTCAGCAAGAAAGGCAATTGCTCCACCGATCTCTCCGCTTTCAGCACCAGCTAGTGTTGATACTGTCACTCTCAGCCAAACTGGTTGGTCTTCTTTGCCGGGCCGTTTGACAATCATTTCGGTGTCTTCCAGCTTCTTTGCGTGCCCGCTCAAGGCTTCGAACCATGGAAGTTCTTTGCTTTGAAATTGAGTGGCACCGTCGGCCTTGAAAAAGCCAGAGTCGCGGTTAGGCCCTTTCTCATTGAAATCTCCCAGACCAGACAAGAGATGCTGAGCCCGTTCGTTATAGAGCAGTTTCTCCCCATCAGGACCGAAAACCATAGCTCCTACTTTTTTATTCGACAAAATTGACTTGAGAATTTTAGGGAACTCAAGAAGTGGCTCAACCTTAGAATTTTGCGCTCCGAGTAGACTGGTGAGTTCAATGGTCATGCGCTCCAACTCTGGCCGCAGTTGATTTTTACTTTGATCGATACTCTTAAGGGTAAGCTTCAATTCATCCAGTTGCTGCGACAGCCTCTGTACCGGTGCTTCCCATTCGCCAATCATTTGCTCACCACTTTCTTAAACTCATTGGCATTTTAACGCTCTGCCAGACTCTATACAATAGAATAATCAGGTTACTTACGGTGTCATATTGAGTCTTTTTGACCAAGAGCTGATTGTCAGGCTAAATGAAGTAATCAGCGCGTCTATTGGTATTCATCATGGTCCGGATCGCCTCTCAGATTTAGAGAAGGCAATTGAACTTGCCGCTCAAGATCTAGAGTTTTCTGATGCGCGGCAATTTGCGCTGAAGCTTTTTCAAAGCACATTATCGATTGACGAGTTGCAGGCCGTTGCTCGCCACCTAACTACTGCTGAAACCTATTTTTTTCGTGAGCCCAAAGCTTTTGAAGAATTGGAAGCAGTGCTTCCTGAGCTGATTGTTGAGCGACGCGGGCAAGGTAAGAAACTGCGTATTTTAAGTGCCGGGTGCTGTACTGGAGAGGAAGCATATTCGTTGGCCATGCTTTTGACTCGTCTAATTAGCGATATCGATGACTGGCAAATAAATATATTGGGCTGTGATATCAATCAAGATTATTTGGCTAAGGCCAGGCTCGGTGTCTACGGTTCCTGGGCCTTTCGTGGGGTGCTGAGTGAGCCATCCGATCGCTTTAAGGCTCGTTTTTTTAAAGAGCAAGAGAAGGGGAATTTCGAGATAATAGATCAGCTAAAGGCTATGGTGCAGTTTGTTTATCTCAACTTAGCTGATGACTTTCAGGACTATGAACAGCAGCTTGGTAGCCAACCGTTTGATTTAATTCTCTGTCGCAATGTTTTAATATATTTTGACCAGGCCATGATCAAGGCTGTGCTGCAGCGGCTTAACCGAATGCTGACTCCTGGTGGTTGGCTATTGTTGGCTGCCACCGAAGTTCCTAGCGCTGGTGGAAAAGAGATCGCGCAGAATCTACAGGCTCGGCTGCAGAATGAAGTCTATCTTTTTCAACGGCATCAGCCTAGAACTATTGCGACCGAATTTAGTGTGGTGCCTAGTTTGAAGAATGAACTTGAATATGGTCGAAAACTTCTTAAACAAGGCGATTATGCTGCAAGCGAAAAAGTTCTCTTTAAGGGTCTGCACCAGCTTAAGCAGTTCGGCCAAGAGCGCAGAAAACTCGATAGCGACTTACAGAAGCAGTTTTTAGAATTACTCGTGCGTTCACTCAGCAACCTTGGGCGTTTTGACGAAGCTGTTAGCCATGCCTCGGCACTTGTGAAAATTGACAACAGGTATGACTATCTCTATCTCTATGCCGTGGTTCTGAGTGAGGCTGGTCGGATGAGCGAAGCCAGCGCATTGCTAAAACAAGCCATTGCTGCAAAGTCAGATTTTGCCGCTGCTATTTTTATGCTGGCCTCCATTGCTCTTCAGCATGGTGATAATCTGGAGGCTAATCGCTACTTGCTAATGGTTCGTGATGTCTTGGCTAAACTGTCGCCAGAATCATTGGTTGAGTCTACTGATGGAACTTCAGTAAAGGAATTACTAAATATCGTTGAACAGTTAATAAGTGGTGCTCAATGAAAGAAGATAAAGAAAACACTGTTGATAGTGCTTTGTCAAAGCAGATTCTTCGCAGTAGGGCTCGACTTCTTGCCCGGCCTGTGGTTATGGAGCAAGATCGACAAATTGTTTTTGAGCTTGTTGAGTTTAAGGCTTGTGGTCGAAGGTTTGCTGTTGAAACAAAGTTTGTTGATGAGGCCATTACTGTCAAAGACATTAGCCTGGTGCCGCAAACGTCGCCCCTTGTGCGGGGTATTACTAATGTTCGTGGCCAGATAGTTACAGTAATAGATTTATCAGTGCTGTTTGATATCAAAGAGGCGGCAGGTGAGTTTGATTTGCAGGGGGCGACAAGCAAAGCAGTCAATTTAGCTTCTGATGGTCTCATCCTTCGATTTGGTGCCCTTCGTTTAGCTGTTTGTGTTGATGAGGTGCTTGGGGTGCGCCAGTTAGACAACGGCGAACTATCTCATGGCTTCTTTGGCTTATCAGACAGGCTTGCTGAGTTTGCGGTGACAATAACAACCGACCTGCTGATAATACTCGATGCCAAGCGCATTTTTACCGATGGGATGATTGGTCAACTGGCCGGGTAACTTCACGGCCTTGTGCCTGTGAATGAGCACTCAGTAGGCGTTTTGCCGTTTTTTTTGTGTCCGGACTTGGTTCTTGTGTTGATAGCACAGCGGTCTGGGTATAGAAAATGAGTGAATCGGTACTGCTTTCTCTGGGGAACCTTCATGTCTGATAAATGGAATCTTTCTGGTGAGCAAGTTACAGGGCATGTGCTTCGCCTTGATAGCCAAGTAGTGCTGCTTAAGACCGCGATAGAAGAAGTGCGAAGAGTAACACACTCACAGTCTGGTTTAGAGCGAGCAACTCGAGCACTATTCACCGATGGTGGTGCCATTGATTTTCCTTCAGTGCCTAGAGTTTTGAGTAGGCTCGCTCGCAATCGGCAGATGGGAGCGCTCTTGACTGACGCTACTGGCGAAATTCTAATGGCCAATAAGAGCTTCTATGATTTTACTGGTTATAAGCCTGGTGCTACTAGTGGTGACGAGCTAGAACTTTATCGTGAACAGCGCGGTTTGTCTGGTGTCCGAACCGGTATGGTGCGCAATCAAGATTTACCGTGGCGTGAGGTGTTGTCGACTGGTCAGTTTAGAACTCAGCGATTGGCTCTCAGTGATGGGATGCGTGGAGAGCGCTTGCGCTGGCTTCAATTTTGCTGTCAGCCTCTGCTATCAGCAAGCGGTTCCTTAGAGGGTGTTTTGAGTATCGTCGCCGAAGCCAGCGAAGAAATTGAGATTGAAGACCGATTGACTTCTGTGATTGGCTTGCTTACTCAACAAGTAGATTCAATTGTGCAGCCAACTCGCCGACTCAACGCTCTGATGGAGCGAGTGCGACGGTTAGACGATTTTCTCCCCAGCAGCCAAGTCTTGTCTATTGAGACTGCAGCGCTAGAAGATTCACTTTCTGATGATCAAGAACACTACAGGGAACTGCTTGAGCTAGATGCCGCACTTCCTAGCCCAACAAGTTTTGCTGTCCCAGAGCCTATTCAACCGCAAGAACAAGAACAAGAACAAGAACATAACCAACAGCAAGAGCAACAGACCATTTCTAGTGAAGCGGCCTCAGCTATTCAGGCATTTGAAGAAAGTTTCAACATCGATTTGGGTGACAATAAGCCTGCCGGCCAAGAAACTGTTGACGATCTTGTCAGCGATTTCGATCTGGAGCAGATGGCCACTGTTCCAATTGAAGTTTTGCCTGAACCTGAAGTACTCGTAGAAAGTCAGTTGGCTGATGAGCTTGATATTGTTGCTGCCTACATACCAAGTGAAGACGCCGACTCGGAGCTGTGGTCAGAATTCTCTGATTTTTCAATTGAAAAAATGCCCAATGCTATCAATCAAGCTGAAGAAGAGGCAGAAGTTGTAGTTGAATCGACTCCTGCCCTAAGCACTGTTGCTGTCGAACCAGAACCAGAGTCAGAACTGCACACAGAATCTATTGCAGTGGAACAGTCAGAAATAGAAGCTGAAGTAGAAATAAAAGTAGAACTAGAAACAGAAGCAGAATTAGAGTCCAGTATCTCTGAAGGTCAACTAGATAGTGAGGAGAATGTCAATTTAGAAGCTTGAAGTTGACTCTGAAGCAGAGAGCGAAAGCAATGCTGAGGTTAACGCCGAAGAGCTTAGTGTCACCATGATGGAAGCTCCACTGCCGCAAGTAGATACTGTGCGTGCTGCCCCAGGAAAATGTGCGCTGGTTGTTGATGATATTCCAGTCAATCAAAAACTTTTGGTTTTACAGCTAAAGCGTTTAGGTTTTGCCACTGACGTTTCTAACAATGGGCAAGAGGCTCTCGATCGTTTGGCTAATTTCGATTATGACGTGGTCTTTATGGACTGCGATATGCCCATTTTGAATGGCTATGACGCCACGCTAGCTATTCGCAAGCTTGAAGTGGAAAGTGGTCGTCATATTCCGATTGTCGCCATGACTTCATACGATCGTGAGGCCGACAAAGAACGATGCCTGGCTTCAGGAATGGATGACTATTTGACCAAGGGCGTTAATGCATCTTCTCTATCTCGCGTTATTGAGCGTGTTTGCGATAAGTCAAGAGAGCAAGATTCAAGCTACGGCTTAGATCGCTTGCAGTCTGAAACTGAGCCGTTTGATGCTGCTGCTATGGCTGCTTGTTTCTGACAGCGATGGAAATTTTTGTCAACTCAATGCAGAAGGCGATTGACTCTAGAGACGGTGCTCTTGTCGCCAGTCTAGCCAGTTCTATCAAGGGTCCGTCAGCCACTCTTGGCCTGACCCTAATCACCAAAGTAAGTAATGATATTCTTGCCTTTTCTGAGGCTGAAGATTGGCCCCAAGTGCGTCTAAAATATCTCAAACTTAAGACTGTCTATCTGCGCTCGCAAGAGCAGCTGCGCAAGCTCTGTCCAGATGTTTTCGCCGAGGGAGCTCCTTTAATTGGATAACACTGAAATAGCCAATCTTAGTGACTTGGAAGAGCAATTCGACGTGGAAATGGCACGGGAGTTAGTTTCAGCATATCTTGAAGATACCGATTGTGTACTAGACCAAATGCAGGCTGCCATCATTGACCGAGATGCAGCTGCCTTGAAATCAGTTTCGCACATGCTCAAAGGTGCCTCTCGCATTATCACAGCAAAACAGCTTGAGAATGCAGCTAGCGAACTAGAAGAGCTGTCCAATGCTCCCAATTGGCTAGTGGCAGAGACAAAATATGAGAGCCTAAAACAAGTTTTCGATCAAACTATTGATTATTTGAGGCTTTATATTAAATGATAAGTAGTGACACTCTTTTGATGATTGCTTGTGCCCTTGCCGCCGGGGCTCTCATCGTTGCTACCTGGAGTTACTTTACTCTTCGCCAGAGAATTGATTTGCCTCCTGAGCGTGGTCGCAATAGTGTCAATAACAATCAGATTAGTGCAGACTTGGCCAACTTGAAACGTGAATTTGCCATGCTTTCCGAGACTGTGCACCGCTTTAGGGCGCAGAGTTTAGCTGGTATTAGTGAGAACATGGCTGAAAAAGAGCAAGCAATTAAGCAGGCTCTCAGTGATGAGATGCACAAAGAGCTAGAGTCTGCTACTGATGAGTTTGATCGCGCCCTTTCTGCAATAGTCAACAAGCTTGATCAAAAACAGGAAGAATTGGCTAAACGAATCGATAACTTTGATAACTTCGACAACTTTGCTAGCGTATCTCGTTCTGCTGATGTAGAAAAGCTGCCCGCAGCTGATACTCAGTTAGAGTCTAAGGTTGCTAGCTTGGTTGCGGCTTCTGTGATTGATCGTTTCCTGGCATCACTAGAAGATGTCAATGATCGACGTAAATGTCTTTTGGCGTCATTAGAGTCGGTGCCTGATACTGTCACTTTTGGTAAGCTTGCTGTTGCCTACCCATGTGCTAATTCTTGGCTAATATTAAAAGAGCTGGCCGACCGAGGTGTGGTGAGCGATATAGCTGGCTGGGCCTTGATTGCTGGTGCGGAGTTGACTGCGTGCAAGGGGCCAGCATTTAGCGCAACAGCAGAAGAGTTGTATCAGGCAGCCCGCCTATCATTTTCTAATACAAATACTAATGCAAGTAATTCTGGTATGGTAAATCGCGAAGGTCTCTACGTTATTGCTAGCGGACTGGCTAGACTGCTCGCTCATGGCGATCGGGCTGCACTTTCAGATATGCTTAAGCAAGAGGCCGCATCTCATTTGCGCATTTTGATGGAGTCGAAGCCATCAACGATGGCATTGCCGGCGGTGCAGTTGGCTGAATTCTATCTTAATGAAGAGCGTTTTGACTGTGCCAGCATTCTCTTTCGGCAGGTCATAGATCTAGCTACTCAGGTATTTCCCGAGTCAGTCTATAAAGGCGATAGCGCTGGTCGGCTATGGCAAGGTATGGCACGAGCGCTTTCTAGTCTGGTTGATAGAACGGGTTCTAGTAGAGAATTATTCCAATTTTTCGGCAACGATACCATTACCTTCTTGGACAATGCCTTGGCGGCCAAAATGGCTCTCTCCGATGCTGACAAACAGGCTCTGCAGCTTTGCTTGCTCAGGCTCTGTGAAAGAGATAAAGATGACGAGAGAGCTTTAGTAGTTGCCAAAGCGCTTCTTGATGATGGTGTACGTTTAGCTGTCGATAACGAGAACAAAGAGCGCTTCAATTTCATTGCCGTTGAGATTCTCGCTACAGTCGATGAACTGCATCTTAGTCGTAATCATAACGGTATGGCCATGCTGAAGAGACTAATTGGTATTTTTATGGCTGTTAGCAATCATAATAAAGCGGCATCTGCTGGCGCTAAATTAGTTGATGCCTCTCTCGATTTGCATGGAGATGCATCCCTTGAGACTGTGGTACCAATAAACATACTAGCTGATGTTTACAAGGCCATGGGCCGATACGATTTGGCCGAAGAATGCTATCGCCAAATTTTAGAGATTCAATACAAGGTTTATCCTGCTGAGCATGAAGAGATGGTTGATGTTCTGCTCAATTTGGCCCAAGTTTGCAAACTGCAGAAAGACGTGGGTGAGGCCGAGATTTTTCTTGAAAGTGCCGTAGAGATGTGTCTCAGTGTCTTCGACAAGCCTAGCGCTGAAGCCGCTGACGCTAATGATGCTAGTGATGTGCCTGATCAGCTACAAGGTCGCAAAAAGGCCTTAATGGCTAGGGCTGAGGCTCTAAAAGGTCAACTATCTCATGCTTAACTAACTATTTGCCTCAGAAGATGTATGCTACAAGAAGTCGAAATCATATCGCATGCCTTGGCAAATACAGACAAATGAAGACAGATGAGTTCTACTGATATCAAACGGGCTTTGGTTATTGGAGCTTCTGGGCAATTAGGCGCAGTCTTGTTAGAGCGCTTAGAAAATAGCGGTGTCACCACTCGTGGTACCTTTTGCCATAACGGTTCTGCTGTTCAAAAGCAAAAGCCAAGTTCTTCAACGCTAGAGCTTGTAAAGTCTGGTCAGCAACCGCTATTGGTGCAACTGGATTTACTCGATCGTGGGCAGATAAGCGATGTCATTGAAGATTTTTCACCAGACTGTATTTACGTTGCGGGAGCTTACACTGATGTGGATGGTTGTGAATTAGAGCCAGAGCGTTCTAATGCCATAAATGTCCAGGGTGTGCGCGACGTAGTTGCTGCGGCCCGTGAGCTATCCTCTTGCCGCCTAGTTTACTTCTCTAGCGACTTTGTCTTCGATGGCCTGAGAGGACCTTACGACGAGAAAGCCAAGCCGTCACCTGCAAGCGTTTACGGCAAACACAAAGTCGAAGCTGAGAGAGTTGTGGCATCAAGTGGTTTGAGCAATGTCATCATTCGCACAAGCACTGTGTTTGGCCGTGATCCTCAAAGCAAAAACTTTATTGCTCGCTTGCTGGCCTCACTGCAAAAAGGCGAGTCAGTCGTTGTCCCTGACGATCAGATTGCTAATCCGACTTACAATGAAACTCTGGCAGATGCGGCCATAGAGCTCTGCAATTCTTATAATCAAGGTCTCTTTAATGTAGCTGGCGCTACCAGAGTCAGTCGCTATCAGCTAGCCTTAGATGCCGCTGCAATTTTCGCTTTACCAACTAAATTAATTTCGGCGAGCTCCACACTGGCCCTGAAGCAGGCTGCAAAAAGGCCACTAATGGGCGGATTAGTCATAAACAGAGCAAAATCAGCCCTGAAAACAGAGCTGATTGGCCATGTTGCTGGACTGCAAAAGTTAAAGGCAGTATTGGCTCAAGAATCTCTAGTTGTCTGACATTAGGTCAGGGGTGGGCGTTGACGGCACGCTGGGGTTGGGACAGGCGCTATTGCCGTTGCCATATTGCTTCTCTTCGATAGACCGAAGGAAGGCATCCTGTTTTCTTTCTGCTTCTTCGATCTCACCGCTTTTCTTTTCCATCATTTTGGCTTGGGCCATTTGGTCCCAACGTTGGCGTTCGTGGGCCTCTGCTTGCCTACGACGCTCTACTTCTTCTTTTCTTTTTCTTTCTGCTCGCTCTAGGTCAGCCCGGCGCAGCGCGTCTTCTTCGCGCTGTCTTCGCATTTTATCCTGTGAAGCCATAGTCTTTCTCCTGCCTGAATAAGCGCTCAATATTCTAGATTTACCCTAATTCAGCAAAAATAAAAGGCCCTTGGCAGCTTTCTCCAGGGTGCATAATGGAGTTAATTGGGAGTGACTCTATTGAAATACCCGCAGCGAAGATTAGCCTTGGGTGTCGGCACTTTTTTGTGTCTGTTGATTGCGCTTTGTTTTGGCATCCTCTTGGATTTGAGAGAGGACGTCGCGCATTTGGCGCTTTTTTCGTCGCCGTCACAATTGCTATCGCGAGAGGTTGTGGCTGCGGAACCTAAGCCTAGCTGCCCCGCAGAAGATTTTGTAGACGGCCTAGATTTAGAGCGCTTGGGTGCTAAATATCTGAAGCAAGCCAAATACAAGCTGGCCCAGCGATGCTTTGAGAAGTGGGTTAGTCGCTTAGAGAGGAATCCTAAATCGCGACCATTAGACTTGGCTATTGCTTTGGGCAATGTGGGATGGGCACTCCAAGGACAAGGTGAGAATTCTCAAGCCATTCCATTATTGGAGCGATCTTTACTTCTGTTCCAGGGTGAATCAGATTTTGAAAAAGAGAAGTTAATCTTTTGGCAATCCAATCTTGCCTATGCAAAGAAACAAGTGGGCGACTTTGAAGATGCTGAGATACTTCTCAAGCAAGCCCTTGCAATTGCTGAGAGAGAATTTGGTCGAGAGTCAGCTCAAATGGCATTGACCCTAACCGATCTTGGAGGCTGTTATATAACGTGGGGCAAGATCGCCAGAGCACTTACAGTTTACAAAGAGGCCTTAGCAATCGATGAGAGAGATTTGCCTCAATCAGACATTGCGGTTAGTCGAGATCTTTGTAACGTTGCTGAGTGTTATCGCCGGCTAGATAATTTGCATGAAGCAGAGCCGCTTTTTAAAAGGGTGCTGGCAATGCTTGATAGAGCTGGCGAATCAGACAGTGTTGTAGCTTCGTATGCATGCAACAATCTTGGGGAGCTATATTTTAGTCAGGGCCGGTTTGCACTAGCTGAAGGTTTTTATCAGCGCGCTTTAGCGTCGAGGACCAAAGTGCTTGGGGCTCGCAGCCCTTTTGTTGGTGCTACCTTGACTAACTACGTGGTTCTATTGCGCAAAACCAACAGATTTGTTGAAGCGCTCAAGCTTGAAGAGCGGGCTAGAGCAACCTATCCGTTTGATACTAGCAGTGGCAGAATTGGGACAAGTCCAAAACAAGAGTTAGCGGTTATGAATTGATGGCAGCTGAATACGAGTCGGGTCATGGTGACAAGCCCGTTCGCTATCGACCGGGGCACTATGTGATTTGCAAAGTGGTATCAAAGCTAGAAGAGGCACCTGCAGGCTATTTCGTCACTACAGTAAAAACTGGAGAACATGGCTTTTTGCAAACGACTGCAGCCCTTAGTGTCGACTCTGAAGTCATAGGCTTTTTCGTTTGCTGGGCTGGCGGAAGAAGCTACATGCTGCTTTCTCACATTGCTGCAAAACCTAAATAAGCTTGTGTTCTGCTTCACGACAGCTTCTTACTGCCCAACGCCGTAAAGTCTGTTTAGGGGTGCCATCATAGAGATTTGGGTAAATCTCAATGTCCAGTAAAGGACGGACCAGACTGGAAGCAAAAAGAAAAGTCTTTTTAAGAACCAAGTTCCTTTCGTTGACATATACTGAGCTTTTATCAGTTCGAGTGGGAAGAAGTCAGCTGGCCTGACCCCAATGGTCTGAACCAAATAGACCAGAAATTCAGCAGTGAAACCAATGAGAACCATGTGAGTGTATGGAAATAGCCAAACGAATGCAGCGAATAATAACGGCGGACGATCGAAGAAATTATTCCCTTGTTGAGGGGTTCCACTCCAGGCTTCGCTCGGAGGCGAAGTAAACCAGCCGCCCGACTGCTCTTTGTGCTCTTTTGTAAGCTTGTAGTCTTGCTTTTCGTCGCTCATTTAGCGCCTCTTCTGCTTGCTTTAGTTTAGCAGAGCAGTACTATGGTAAGAGGAGCCAACTCCTCGGGGTTGATGGACAAAGAAAAATGCGAGTGAAGACCATGAATAGTGTCAGACTGAAGTGCCAATTAGTGCAGACAGCGCGGACCGCGCAGACCGCAATTGTGCTCTGCTCTCTCGTTATTGCTTTGGCGGGGTGTGGCTCTGATCCGAACGGGCACGTCTCTGAAAACGAAGTAGTAGACACGCATTTTCACGAGTATTTAGTTCGCGACCTGCGTACATATTTCAAATTGCCAGCATCAAGTTCCAAGTCAGTGGGCCATGAGTTCATTAAGGGCCACGAGGGTGTATATCAAACCGGCAGGGGCTACCCTCACTACTTTCTCTGGGTTTACGTCTACGATGGCAATAAGATTGTTTCAGAGGGCTTTGCCAAGGTAGATGCTGTTGACAAAAATAAGTTCAGAGTAGCTACGTTTATAAGTAGAGCGCAAATCAAAAAAGATCCCAGAGCCATAGAAGAAACTTATGGAGCTAGTCTTGGTGCTGATATTATCAACCGGGCGAATAGACCTTAGTGGAATTGTTTATATATCGATCTTTAGCGGTTGAATAATATCCAATTCCACAGGTACTGGCTGTACCTTCCAGATTTTCTGGCAATACTCCTTGATAGAACGATCAGAAGAGAAAGTACCCATGCGGGCCACATTCAATATAGATTTGCGAGCCCATTGCCTAGGTTCTTCCCAGAGCTTAGCCACGTCGTCTTGGCACCGAATATAGTGCGGATAATCGGCCAGAATCATATAGTGGTCGTGATTGATCATGGCGTCGAGCAGAGGTTTGAACAAGCCAGGAGTTGATGGGCTGAGAGCGCCGCTAGCAATCAAATCAATCGCTTCTTTCAGCTCAATGTTCTCATGATAGAGCTGTGCAGGCTGATAGCCAGAACTTCTGAGGTTAGCAATTTCTTCCACAGTTAGACCGAAAGTAAAGAAGTTTTCCTCGCCTACCGCCTCTCTAATTTCGATGTTGGCACCATCAAGAGTGCCAATTGTCAGAGCACCGTTCATAGAGAACTTCATATTGCCGGTGCCAGAGGCTTCAAAGCCGGCTGTAGATATCTGTTCTGATAGGTCGGCAGCTGGATAGATTAGCTGGGCATTCTTAACATTGAAATCGGGGAAGAAGACAACTTTAATGTGGCTGTGTGCTTGGGGATCATTATTAATCAGCTCGGCGACGCTGTTTATAAGTTTGATCACCAGCTTAGCCATATAATATCCCGGTGCGGCTTTGCCACCAAAGATGAAGGTACGGGTCGATAACCCTTTGGTCTCACCTCGTTTAATGCGGTTGTAGAGAGTAAGAACATGCAGCACATTCAAGATCTGGCGCTTGTACTCGTGAATGCGCTTGGTTTGTACATCAAAGAGGCTCCAGCAATTAACTTCAATTCCGGTTACTTCTTTAATGCGGGCGGCAAGAATCTGCTTGCGCTTGAGCTTGACCATTGCCCATCTGGTACAGAAGCTACTATCTCCCGCTAGGGCTTCTAGCATCTGTAATTGATCAAGCTGGTGGGGCCAGTTTCCACCAATTGCTTCGCTAATTAGGTCACTCAGTTCTGGATTGGAAAGCAACATGAAGCGCCGCGGCGTCACACCATTGGTGATATTAGTGAACTTGTCGGGCCAGAGTAAATAAAAGTCTTTCAGCACTGTGGTCTTGAGCAAATCACTGTGTAAGCGCGCCACACCGTTTATGGCATGACTGCCGACGCAGGCGAGATTAGCCATGCGCACTTGCTTCTCACCGCCTTCGCCGATTAGTGAGAGGCGCTCTAGAAGAGCCGCATCGCCAGGGTGACGCTTGCTAACTTCACTGAGAAAACGTGAATTGATCTCATAGATTATTTCGAGATGTCTGGGTAAGAGCTTCTGGAAAATGGGGAGGCTATAGGTTTCGAGCGCTTCGGGTAGAAGCGTATGATTGGTGTAAGACATGGTGTTGCTGGTGATAAACCAGGCCTTCTCCCAGGGCAAACCGTGCACATCGACAAGCAAACGCATCAGTTCGGCAACAGCTAGTGCCGGGTGCGTGTCGTTCATCTGTACTGCATATTTCTCATGGAAGCGATCTAGAGTTTTTTCGCGCTGCAAGTAAATTCGAATCATGTCTTGCAGCGAGCAAGTGACAAAGAAGTATTGCTGCTCTAGGCGCAACTGTTTGCCGGCTAGGGGCTCATCATTAGGGTATAGAACCTTGGTGATGTTTTCAGAATAAACTTTGGCATCAACGGCGCGGTAATAGTCACCGACGTTGAAGGCCTGGAAATCAAAAGATTCAGACGCTTCTGCCTTCCACAAACGCAGTACATTTGCGGTGTTGACGTCATAGCCCAAAACAGGAGTATCGTAAGCGACGCCGGTGACTACACGATCAGGAATCCATTTTGCAGAGTTCGCTTCGCTGTGCCCTTCACTATGATCAGGTCCATGAACTGTATGACCACCGAAGTAGACATCGTAGCAGACATCAGCGTTGGCTATTTCCCAGGGGTTACCGTACTTGAGCCATTTGTCGGTCATCTCAGTCTGCCAGCCATCTCGAATTGCCTGGCTAAATATGCCAAATTCGTAGCGAATGCCGTATCCGATTGCTGGAATCTGCAGAGACGCCAGCGAATCCATATAGCAGGCAGCTAGGCGCCCCAAACCGCCATTTCCCAGGCCGGGCTCAGGCTCTCGTTCCATCAATTGATCAAGGCTCAAGCCCAGACCAAGCAAGGTCGTTTCAGTGTCGTTGTATATGCCAAGATTGATTAGATTGTTGCCAAGCTGTGGGCCAATTAAATACTCAGCCGAAAGGTAGACGACTGTGCGGCTGCCCTTCTCGAAATAAGTCTTGGCTGTGCTTGTCCAGCGGCGCATCAGACGATCGCGCACAACTCTGGCAAGGGCCAGATAGTAATCATTAGTAGAAGCAACTTGGGCAAACTTTCCCTGATCAGAGCGCAGATTCTCTAGCAGGTGCTTCCGCACTGCTTCATTGGTATTGAGCGCATTCATCTCAACCGTGTCTGCGCCTCTTTTGCGCTTTTGGCCCTCCTCCACGATTCCTCCTCTGGGTTATTCACCCGAGACTCTACGGTTGCGATTTCTTAACAAACAACTATGGTTGAAAGAGCGTTCCCACCTTGGATAGTGTAGTCCCGGTGTGCGATTCTGCCCTCATTCGCAAGCAGTATAGACATTCATCCTCTGGAACGAGATTCTTTTGCCATCTTGACTGTAAGCTTATGCAGTAACTTCAGGACAAGGCAATTTAGTTTGTCCTCTTGTTGCAATTTATCCACACCGGAGTAATTAGAGATGACAGTCGCGTCGGAAGATCGAAAAACTACGGAATCAACGGTAGCTCAAATCAGTGCCTACGGTGTTGCCCGCTCAACCATCAAAGTCGAGCCGTCCAATGCTCCACTAGCCAAGGAAGAGCTCCAAAACACAGATGCCTATTGGCGTGCCACAGAAAATCCACTTCTGAAAGAGCCGCTGAAAGTAGAGCATATTAAGAACAGATTGCTTGGTCACTGGGGTTCGAGCCCTGGTTTGAGCTTTGTTTATGTTCACTTGAACAGGCTCATTAAAAAGTATGATCTAGATATGATTTACATGGCTGGGCCTGGTCATGGCGCCCCTGGCGTTTTGGCCCCAGTCTACCTTGAGGGCACTTATTCAGAAATTTATCCAGATAAAAGTGAGGACTTAGAGGGAATGGCCGCCTTCTTCCGGCAGTTCTCCTTCCCTGGTGGTATCGGCAGCCATTGCACACCAGAGACACCTGGTTCCATTCACGAAGGTGGAGAGCTCGGATACAGTGTCTCACACGCCTACGGTTCGGTATTTGACAATCCTGACTTGATTACCGCAGTTGTAGTCGGTGACGGCGAAGCTGAAACTGGACCATTAGCCACTTCTTGGCACTCTAATAAATTCATCAATCCGGCTAGAGATGGTGCTGTGTTGCCCATACTGCACCTGAACGGCTACAAGATTAATAACCCAACGGTGCTGGCTAGAATTGACCACGAAGAGTTGGAAGCTCTTTTCCATGGGGACGGCTACACGCCTTATTTCGTAGAAGGCAGTGAAAGCGAGAGTATGCACCAAGCCATGGCTGCGACTCTAGAAAAATGCGTCACCGACATTCGCTCTATCCAGAAAGAAGCACGAGAGAATCTTAGTCGCGGAGTTGCCATCAAACGACCACGATGGCCCATGATTGTATTGCGTACTCCAAAGGGCTGGACTGGTCCTAAGGAGCTGAACGGGCACAAAATCGAAGGCAGCTGGAGGGCTCACCAAGTTCCTCTTACTGCAGTTAAGTCTAATCCGCAGCAATTGGAAATGCTGATCGACTGGATGAAGAGCTATAGGCCTGAAGAGCTCTTCGATGAAAATGGTCGATTGGTGCCTGCATTGAAGAAGCTTGCTCCAGAAGGCAAACGGCGTATGAGCGCCAATCCCCATGCCAATGGTGGACTTTTGCAAAAGTCTTTGCGCATGCCCGCCTTCAAGAACTATGCAGTTCCAGTACCTAATCCTGGTGCCTGTGAAGCTGAAAACACCAGGCCCACTGGCGCTTTATTGCGCGACATCATGAAAACAAACCCTGATAATTTCAGGTTGTTTGGTCCAGACGAAACAACATCAAATAAGTTAGATGATGTCTATGCTGTGTCAAAAAAATTCTGGCTGGCAAATTACTTCCCTGAAGATGCCGATGGCGGAGAGCTGGCCAGTGACGGTCGGGTGATGGAGATACTTAGCGAACACACTCTAGAAGGCTGGCTGGAAGGCTACTTGCTTACCGGACGCCATGGATTTTTCGCCACTTATGAAGCTTTTGTTCATGTCATAGACTCGATGTTCAACCAACACGCAAAATGGCTAGACATATGCAATCATCTCGGCTGGCGCGCCAGCGTGGCCTCCCTCAACTTGCTCATTACGTCTACTGTGTGGAGGCAAGATCACAACGGCTTCACTCACCAAGACCCAGGCTTCCTTGACTTGGTAGTAAATAAAGGGCAGAAAGTGGTGCGCATTTATATGCCGCCAGATGCCAACTCTCTGCTATCTTGTGTTGATCATTGCTTGCGCAGTGTTGACTACATTAACGTCATTGTCTGCGACAAGCAAAAACACCTACAGTACATGGACATGGACTATGCCGTTAAGCATTGCACCATGGGCATCGGTATCTGGGACTGGGCGAGCAATGATGAAGGTGTGGAACCGGATGTGGTGGTAGCCTCGGCCGGAGACATTGCCACTCAAGAAGCGCTTGCTGCTACAGCTCTTTTAAGAGAAGAGTTTCCAGATTTGAAGGTGCGCTTCGTCAACGTCGTTGACTTGCTCATGCTTCAACCAGAGAGTGAGCACCCGCACGGTCTTTCGGACAAAGACTTTGACAGTCTATTCACTATTGATAAACCTGTCATTTTCAATTTCCATGGCTACCCCTGGCTCATCCACCGCCTGGCTTACAGACGCACTAATCACAACAACATGCATGTGCGCGGCTATAAAGAGAAAGGCAATATCAATACACCTCTTGAGCTTGCCATCAATAACCAAACTGATAGATTCAGTCTGGCCATAGATGTCATCGATAGAGTTGAGAAATTGAGAGTGGCCGGTGCCCATGCTAAGTCTAAGTTTCGCAAAATGCAGATAGAGTGTCGCAATTATGCTCACGAGCATGGTGTGGACAAACCAGAAATGGCAAATTGGAAATGGCCTTATTGATTGAGGTAGAGACAAAAATTGGCTGACCAGCCCTTGATATACAAAGCCCATCGAGGACTGAGTTATCCGCTGGGGGCCAGCTTATCGGCAACGGGCGTAAACTTCGCTGTTTATTCAAAGAGAGCTGCCTATCTGGAGCTGTTGCTTTTTGATAGTGAAGAAAGCCCGTTGCCTTTCGCTATATACAAGCTCTCAGCTCAGAATCGCTCGGCTAACTATTGGCATATCTTTTTAGAAGGTGCATCTGCCAATTTGGTTTATGCCTGGCGTGCGTACGGCAATATAGAGGCAGAAAACCAACAGCTCTTTGACCATGAGAAGGTTCTTCTAGACCCCTACAGTCGGGCAGTTGTGGGCTGGAAGAACTATTGCCGCAAGGCTGCTTCTGCACCTGGAGACAATTGCGAGGTCAGTCTTCGTGCGTTGGTGCTTGAGGAGAATCATTATGACTGGCAGGGTGATCAATTTCCCGACATTGAGAGCGATAAGCGCGTTATTTATGAGCTGCACGTAGGGGGCTTCACACGGAATGCCAATTCAGGTGTTAGCGCGGAAAAACGCGGTACTTTCGCTGGTTTGATCGAGAAGCTGCCTTACCTTAAGGAGCTTGGAATTACAACTATCGAGTTGATGCCGGTGCAAGTCTTTGATCGCGATGATGCACCGTCGCAAGGGAAGAAGCTGGAGAATTACTGGGGATATAGCCCGATTTGCTTTTTTGCTTCCCATCCTCATTTCAGTTCGGCCAAATCGGCACAAGGAATAATTGATGAATTTCGCGACATGGTCAAAGCCTGTCACGCATCTGGTATTGAAGTGATACTGGATGTGGTGTTTAATCATACAGCTGAGAATGATGACCTTGGCCCCACAATTTCATTGAAGGGCTTGGACAGGCTAACTTACTACATTTTTGACGAAGCCCTGAAGAACTATAAGAACTATAGCGGTTGTGGCAACACCCTGCGCACTGAGCACCCAGTGGTGGGAAGACTGCTCCTCGATGCCTTGCGCTACTGGGTCGAGGAAATGCATGTTGATGGTTTTCGCTTTGATCTAGCTTCTATACTTTCTCGCGATATATTTGGTGTTCCTCTAGAAAGACCACCATTGCTCTGGTCCATAGAGTCAGATCCGGTACTCGCTGCTTCCTTGTTGATTGCCGAAGCTTGGGATCCAGCAGGGCTTTATCAGGTGGGTTGGTTTGTTGGGCAGGGCTCCCGCTTTGCCGAATGGAACGGTCCCTTCCGGGATGATGTAAGACGCTTTGTCAAAGGCGACAACAATTCTGTAATTCCTTTGGTAAAGCGCCTTACCGGCAGTTCAGACATCTATGGAGAAAGAGCTGGTAGGTCAAGTCAGTCTATAAATTTCATTACCTGTCATGACGGTTTTACCATAAACGATCTGGTCAGCTATGACCAGAAACACAATCAAGCCAACGGTGAAAACAACCGAGACGGCAGAGATGACAACTACAGCTGGAACTGCGGTTATGAGGGCGATTGCAAAGAAGCGGCGGTGGAAGAATTGAGAGAGAAGCAGATTCGCAATCTTCTCACAATTCTTTTTCTCTCTTCCGGCACACCGATGCTCTCAATGGGTGATGAGGTAAGGCGCACAACTAGTGGTAACAACAATGCCTACTGCCAGAACAATGAAACTAACTGGCTTGACTGGAGCTTGTTTTCAAAACACAGAAGTCTCTTCAATTTCACTCGAGATCTGATCAAGCTGACTAGACATTTTAATCTCTTCAGGCAGGATACAGCCCACAGAATACATATGCATAGCCAGAGCAAAACCTGGGAGCCAAGCACTACCATTCTCACTTGTCACGGAGTCAATCTCAACGAACCAGATTTCAGCCCCACATCTCATAGCATTGCAATTGAGATTCAAAACAGAGCTTTGCAGGAACACGCCTATGTGGTTTTCAATTCTTACTGGTCTCCCCTTACTTTTCAATTGCCAGCTACCAAAGGGTCAGAACGCTTTCACAACATAGTTGATACTAGTCTCAGTTTCGTAGCTACTATTGCAGATTTTCTCAACTTGCCTGCGGTAGCCACAAATAGTGTGACAATACCAGAGCGCTCTATAGCCGTCTTTATGAGTTCTGCCAGCCTGACGGCACCTCACTTACTAAAAGCCAATGCTGCTGCTGTGCCCAGCAAGAGCATTACCTGGACCGGTCTGAAACGACCGCAGCTTTCTGATTTTGATTGATTCAGAATTTATTGGCTGGCATCTTCTAGCTTGCTCTTTCTTGCCACGCCAGACTTAATTGCCACTTGGGCAACAGCTTCAGCTACTCTTTGGCCGACCAGCGGATTGAAGACACCTGGAATAATATAGTCTTCGTTCAGCTCGCTGTCTGAAATTACGTTGGCGATAGCATAGGCTGCAGCTAGTTTCATTTCTTCTGTGATATCGGTGGCTTGGCAGTCTAGGGCCCCACGGAAGATACCAGGGAAGCACAAGACATTGTTGATTTGGTTCGGGTAGTCAGAGCGGCCGGTAGCCATTATGCGAACATATGGAGCAGCTTCTTCAGGCATTACTTCTGGCACGGGGTTAGCCATAGCAAAGACAATTGGGTCTTTAGCCATTCTCTTTAGCGACTTAGCTTCGATGGTGCCTGGGCCAGACAAGCCTAGATAGAGATCTGCACCCTCAAGAGCGTCTTCGATTGTACCTTTGAAAGTAGTTGGGTTGGTGTGCTCGGCAAACCAGTCTTTCATGTAGTTCATGTGCTCGCCGCGGCCCTTGTAGATAGCACCCATACGGTCAAAGCCTATTATGTTTACAACGCCTGCATTCATTAGCATTTTCGAGCAAGCAACGCCAGCTGCTCCGACTCCGCTGACGATTACCTTTAGTTTGCTGATATCTTTTTTGACGATTTTGACGGCGTTAAGAAGGGCTGCGAGAACAACCACAGCTGTACCGTGCTGGTCATCATGGAAGACTGGAATGTTAAGTTCAGCTTTCAGTCGCTCTTCAATTTCAAAGCAACGTGGTGCTGAAATATCTTCTAGGTTTATGCCACCAAATACAGGGGCAATGTTCTTACATGCTTGGATGATTTCTTCGACATCTTGGGTAGCTAATGCAATTGGGAAAGCATCGACTTTGCCAAATTCTTTGAAGAGCATACACTTGCCTTCCATTACAGGGTCGGTAATTACAGCCACAGTGTTTCGTTTTATTGTTAGTTTGTATACGTTTTCAGGCTCGTTGTGAATGGCCATGCAGACCCGAGCAACACCTGGTGTGTAGGCCATTGAGAGGTCGTCTCTGGTGGTTAGGGGCACTTTGTTAGTGACTCTAATTTTGCCGCCTAAGTGCATCAGGAAGGTGCGGTCTGAGACATTAACTACTTCGATGCCTGCAATGGCCTTAACCTGAGCGACTAGCTTCTCACCGTGCTCTTGGTCTCGCACTTTGACAGTTAAGTCGCGGATGATAGCGTCTTGTTCAAAGCCATGTATGTCTATGGCGCCAATATCCCCACCGACTTCGCCAATTAATGAAGTGACTTTACCGAGCATGCCTGGTTGGTTAGTGATTTTAAGCCTCAGAGTTAGGCTATAACTTGCACTGGGTTTCACTGCGCCAGCTAAAATATCTAATGATTTGTCAGGCTTACTAGTCGATTCAGTTTTTGTCGTCATGGTGTTCACGCTTTGAGTGGTACTTGGAAACGCCGACTGATCAAAATTAGGATATGGCCCTCAAAATTTGCATCAGTTGGAGTATGTTAAGCTGCACCAAGGCCAAAACGGAAAGCTTCTTCCTTTTTTTTAATAGCTTGGCAATTAAAACTTTGGCAACTATTTTGGGCAAAAACTTGCCAGTTGGAAAATAATGTCTTAAATCAGAGCATAGATAGCGAATAGATTAAAATTGAAGGCTGTACTGAGGAGTAAAGAATGACATCGAACGAAAAAGAACTGGTTGGCAACTTCGAGTTAACAAAACAAGGAGTGATAACCAGACGCGAAGTTTTAATGATGGGTGCCGTGGCTGCGACGTCATTGGCTTCTGTCAATGCTGCTGTAGCAGCCACTACTGCTGCCGCTAGCCCCGCTGCTGCCGGTGCCCCTGCCGCTGCTGGTAAAGACCCATACTCGGCCAAAGACTTTAGTGCTTTGGTTTCAAAAAACATGGAAGGTTTGTCTCCGAGCCAAATAGAGCAGCACTTGAAGCTCTACAAAGGTTACGTCACCAAGTCGAACGAAATCTACAATCAGCTTAAAACTGCAGATTTGACCAACCCCAATGCTACTTATTCTCCACTAAGAGAGCTGTTGGTTGAGCAAAGCTTTGCCGTTAATGGCATGGTTTATCATGAGTTCTACTTTGGCAACTTGGGTGGCACTGGTGGTGACCCTACTGGAGATGTTAAGGCTGCGCTAGAAGAGCGCTATGGCTCGACTGGCAAATTTATGGACTTCCTCAAAGCTTCAGGCAAATGTATGCGTGGTTGGGTCGTCGTAGGTTACAACACTCGCGGCAACCACATCGACACGTTTGGTCTCGATATGCACAATATGTGGAGTCCACAAAACGTGGTACCACTATTGGTGCTTGACGTTTACGAGCACGCCTACATGGTTGATTACGGTATTGACAGAGCTAAGTATCTCGATGCTTTTGCCAAAAACCTTGACTGGCAGGTTGTGGCTAAGCGCTTGGCTGCAACCAAAAAACTTGTAAGCGGTGCTGATACAACAGTCTAGACGTAAAGATAGAGAGAAAGAGGAAAGTCCACTGTCTGGACTTTCCTCTTTCTTTTGGCTAAAACTTTTGACGAAAAGCTTCAGCCTAGCTTACAGAAGACGGCTCTCTGTTTTTCAACAGCGTGCTCACTGTCAGGTGGGTTTCGTGTTGAGCTGGCAGCAATGTATCTACCACTATTGCGCGGACGAACTCGCTAACAAGAGATTGCTGTGCTTCATATTGCACTAGCCGCTCAGCTTCTGCCAGCTCCATCAGTGCAAGGGCGTCTTGTTCTGTCGATGCGCTGCCTTGGGTCATTTTCTCAAATCCGCCCCATATACCCGCCGACTTTGCCGGTTCGCCGTTTAGGTTGCGTACTTCAGCTGTCAGCTTAGCTACGCGATCGGCATGAGACATTTGGCACTTGAGCATTGACTGACGAATATCAGCATCGTCCATTTTTTCTAGAGCTAGTTCATAGGTCTCTACTGATGAGATTTCACCACTCAAAAATGCGTTCAACTCTTCTATATATTCAGAACTCATGAATGGCTCCTTGTTCGATTGACTGAGACTTGGTTTGATTTGTTAGCTAGTTACACAGCTCTTCGGTTGAAGCCACGGGATAGCAGTGATAGAAGAAAAACAAATAGTGCCGAGCCAAGGATGGCTGGAATTAGCGAAATACCGGCTAGGTCTGGTCCGATGTGACCAATCAGGTTGCCACCTATCCAGGCTCCGATAATGCCAACAATAGCTGATGTAAAGAATCCCCCAGGAACTGAACCGGGCACTAGTCTTTCGGCGATGTAGGCACAGCATGCAGCTACGATTAGAAAGAGAATGAAACTTAGAATAGACATTGAATACCTCTCAAAGAAGGAAGATCTTGAGTTAGGCCAATTTGAGTTAGGTTCACAACTCAACCCTTATTTTTGATTCCTTCGCCGCTATAGACTGAAAGGCCTGGGCAAAGTTCCATTTTTAAGCAAAATGGCAGCATTGCTGCTGCCATTTTGCTTATTCGAGGATGTTGTTACTGACTATTTTTCAATCTGAAAAGACAGCTCTACCTTGTTAGGGGAAGATTTAGCGTTCGAAATTTCATTGGCAACTTGTTTGATTTGCGACTGACCTTTGGGTGTAATTTTTACTTCACGAGAGAAATATGACTTCGATTCATTTACAAGCTTGCGGTATTGCTCCATGGTGATATCGGCAGAGCGAAATGGGCTGTCTGATGCGCGAGTCATGGCAATTGAAATTGGTGCTTCATTGGTTGGATAAGCGAAGACAAAGATATGTTCTTTGATCTTCGACTCCCCGGGCAGTGTTGAAACCTGATATTCAAATTCACTCTTTGCACCACCAATGGTGACAGTCTCGCCCGCTCTTACCGAGCTGCTTTGCTGGTATTCATTGGGGAATATTTGAGTTAACTTACCTTTGCCGTCGTAGTCAAAGATAGAGAGGTTACAGTCTTGACTCGCGGTAACGTTAACTTCCATTTTCTCGCCGTCGCGGTACTTAGGCAAGCTGCCCGGTTTGTTCAACCAAGCTTTGATAATTGGGTCAGCAGCTTCTAAAGAGACATTCTTAAATTCCTGGCTTTTTTCGTTGGCTATAACAGTAATGTGGCTGCTAGATTTGGTTACTTTTGATTTGTCACTTTTGCTTTTAGCACCCGCTTTGGCCACTGCATGTTTTGGCAAGCTAGAACTAGAACTCGAACTAGAACTAGATGTTGACTTGGCCTGCGGCGCTGCTTTTACAGGGACAAGGTCGGCCTTGATTTTGCTTTTAGGGGCTGGCTTTATGACTGCCTT
>LNEX01000237.1 GCA_001464165.1 bacterium Ga0077546 | reverse complement strand
GCTCTTTTGTGGTTGTCTTAGGTGCTTTTACCGTGGCATCTTTATGGTAAGTCGGTGGTTCAATAAATAGACCACGATCCTTACCCTTTTTCATTTCATCGAAGGTCGGCTCTGACTTGTCACTGTCAGCGGCAACGGCCGGCTGCCAGAGCAGTGGAAGCGCGAGGGTAAAGGACAAGACTGCAGTAATCGCTGTGCGCTTTTTGGTAATCATTACTTGGTCCTCGAACTAAATGCTGCTCTAATTTATTGATACCCTTCGGATGCCTACTTTGGCTCTACTGGCAGTTCACTTATTTTAGGGTCGGCTACCGGGCCATCCATAATAATGTGCATAACTCCTTCAGGATACTTCTCTTCCAGCTCTATCGCAGCCTTTAGGGTCTTGCTGTCATCGATTATTTTGGAGTTTTCCGGATGCTCCCGGTCGTGCTTGTAGGCAGCTTCTAGCTCTAACTTGGGAACCGATAAATTTAGGGCGAAGACGTGCAATTTATCTGGTTGGTAATTTACTTTGAAGGGAAAAGGCCCAAGAGTGTCAATTGAACGGATCTGGCCTTTGTTTATTAGCGACAGCTCTTTGAAGTCTTCTGGTGGATAGCAGCGGTAGACTTTGACGTCCTCTGGTTTTTTTATCTGATCAGCCGGTACTTCACCGAATACATAGACATTGCAGCTCGACCGCGAAGTAAGAATGATTTTTGCCTCTTCGCCAAATTTATAGCCGTTTCTGGGGCGGTTAAATTGCAGGTTGATTGGCTCGACCTGGCCTTTGTCAACCTTGTGGCCTTCGATGTCTTTAGCAGCCAAAAACGAGCCCATAGCAGCTAGCGAAATTATGAACATGGCAACGAAAGCCACGATCAGAGGGGCAGGAGAGGGGGTATTGCTTGGTTCCTCCACGATGGCATTAGGCTCGATTCCTAGTTCCTTCAGGGCATCGATCCAAAGAGCTAGTCTGATAGATGTAGTTGGCAAATTGAGCCCAGGGAGCGAAGCTGTGTCTCCGCAATGCAAAGCTACTACGGTGTAATCGTCAAAGATTGCAGAACCTGAATCTCCCGGAGATAGGGCGAGATCATGAAGTAAGTGATAGTTGTCTTCTTTACGCAAGCGGCCAAGTAGGCGGCCCATTTGTGCCAGTGGGTTTAGAGCTGAGCTGAATTGCCCTAGGTGGGTGGGAAAGCGCACCGCTGTCAGGGCTAGTTGGGTAGGAAGATTGCGATCGTAGGCAATAGGTAGGGGGCGGGCCTCTGACTCGGGGTAGCCAAGATCTACTATCAATAGAGCAACGTCGAACTTAACCAGCTGATTGAGCTGGGGATCGCGCATAAAGTTTGGGTGCAGCTTGATTTCAGTGATTGGATAGCGGTTGCCCGACTGGGGGAAGCGCACAACCAGTGTCTCAAGCTCGTTTAGGTGAGCGTCTACGACATGGCCACAAGTGATCAGCTTATGAAAACCGCAAAGCCAAGCCTGACCGAGCACCTGCTCTTGGTTACCTTCTTGGCTGGTGACCACGCGAATAACGTGGGCCAAAGCATCGCCGTAGGCTTCAGTGTTCAGCGGAATAAGAGGTTGGCTTGCGTTCTGGCTGGTTGCCACTTGATATACCTGAGAATCTACTATTACTAAGAATGGCTAACTAATCTTATACAATAATCAAATGAGCGATTCTGATTCGTCCACTATCTCAAACGAGAAGCCTGTTGAAAACCCTCCTCTTGCAGGAGGAGCAACGTTAGTTAGCACACCAGAAAAGACTAGCATAGCTATGCGTTTGCGGTCGTACTGGTGGCTTCCAGTTTCATATTGCGTGCCTTACATGGTCACTCATGCGGTTCCGGCCCATACGGCAGAGCAAACTATGCTGCGTTGCCATAACATGGGCCTGATTGGCCTGGCTGTAGCTACCTTAATTTACTTGCTTTGGCGGGCTGACTGTAGCTTTGGCGCAAAGCAGCTACTGCGTCACTCAAATGATATTCAGGCCAAGACCTTAGTGCATATACTCGGTATGGTGTTGTGGGTATGTTGGGTTGGCATTGGTGTCGTATTCTGTATGGCCCATGAGCAAGTCTATGATTTGGTGCCCAATCTACCGGGCTTGCAAGCGCCGATGTAATTATTTAGATGTAGGAATTATTTTAATAGGTAAGAAAAATCGAAGTCGTCAGGAATTCATTGTTAAGCAGCCGTACCGAACTACAAGAAATTTTATCCCTTGCTCCTGAATGGCAACCTGTCCTAGATAG
>LNEX01000236.1 GCA_001464165.1 bacterium Ga0077546 | reverse complement strand
ATATATATGAAGGCTTCGGCTCTTGGTGGTCAGCGCCTGATTTTGAATAAGTTACTACGCGACCATTATTACCAGCCCATGATTGCCAAGATGTTTGGTAATAACCAAAACTTGAAACGTTTTTGGGCTCAACGTAAGCACCCCTTTGATTGGCAAAAGGGTCAAGCAATTTCTATGGCAGTTGAGCTTTCAACCAAAATGGAAGGGGTCCTCGAACGCCACTTAACTAACAAAAGCGCCGATGGTTTTAAGGTATTGCTGCCAGCTTATGTGCAACGTTCTGTGCAAAATGCTGTAGTTGATTACATCAAAGATGAGTGGCAGTGGGAGCGAGAAACACTGCAAGATTTGAATCTTGACCCTGAGCAAGAAGATCCACGGTCTGCTGCAGCTGATGACGTTAAGTACGCTCCCGAAAGCAAGGCTATGTCTGCTGAGCAAGTGGCTCAGCTCAACCAGCTAAGAGCAGAGCTAAAGGCTATGTTGGCCGATTCTAGTCAGGCACGCGAGCCTTTGGTGGTGGTCGATTGTATGTTTGGTCTTGGTCTTACTGAAAAGTCTAAGGCTGGTATTGAGCTGACAATGCGGGAAGTATGTGATCTTTTGCAGATTGCGGGCGAAACCCAAGCGCGAAAAATAGCACGTTGTCAGGTTTTGCTTGATAAAGGCTTAGATATGATTCGCTCGCATGTGCGCAAAAAGCTACCTGGTGTGGCGGATTGCTGGCAAGGTGACGTAAACGTAAATACAGCTTCGCGACGAGAATTGTCTCACCAACTTGGTTTGACTGAAGGTGAAGTTGAGAGACTTCTAGCCAATCGCCAGTATTATTGCCTTGCTGAGCTAGTCGATGCTGGCGTGGTCAAGGCCAATCGCCTAGAAGACATAGCTAAGAACGGTGCTGTGGCAGCCTTTGTGCCACTAGAAGTAAATTCATGCACCACCCGCGACTTAATCGACATTTTAGGGCTGCCTAAAGAGATGGCCCAAAAATTTGCTGCGAAAAGGCCGTTTACGAGCTTTGATGAGGCTATCCGCGCACAAGTTCTTACTCAAGCCATTTTGACTGAAGCTGTCAGACGTGGCGCGGCCCTGAAGCCGCCGTCGACTGGTGACCAACGCCTTGATCTTAATTCCACAGAAAGTGAAAACCTGACTACCTTGGGTCTGGCCGGGCAGATGGTTGAGCGCATTATGCGTGGTCGTCCTTTTTCTACTTGGGCTGAGCTTGAAGAATATCTCTCGCCTGACAACCGTGAGTGGCTAATTCTGCGACAAAAAACTTGTCTTGGTATTTCCGACTAATTTTGTTCAACCTGCCGTTGATGGCAATGTGAAGATTCAATTTTTTTTGTCTGTGGGAGAAATCCAATGTCTAGCCAAAATGCAAACAACCAGAAGCAAATAGAATTGAGCCCTGAAGTGGTAAGAATGGCGCAAATGCGCGCAAGCCGCCAGGGGCTTCAGTTTCGTCAAGAGTTGGCTAGGTTGGTGGCTGAAGAAGCCGTAATTGACCTTGACTGCGAACTTGGTTTACTGCTCGAAAACGAACTGTCTATGAATCAATCTGACGTATTGGCCGCTGGCCTAGGCGTCAGCGATATAGTTGTGAATGGTCATCGCCTTGATGTTAGGGCAATAGATGATGATGGTGAAGTCGTGATCACTCGTGCCCTTGTGGGCTCACCCTACTTGAGTATGGGGAGCTTAGTGGTCAAGCTCGAGGGTGTTCACGGTGGTACTGTCGTAGGGCACATCAGCGCTGGAGCCTGGCTTAAGGCCGAAGATGGTTTGAGAGACGCTGATCCCATCCGGGTAAGTGCACCAAACGGTGACTGTAATTTTAATTTTGCCGAGTTCATGGTCGAATTGACTAATAAGGCTGTTCTCAATCTTCCTTCTGCCAGCAAGTTAGCTAATTTTAAAAGTGATGTCAATGAGCTCATCAATGACAAGAGTCGCTTAATTGTTGCTCGCCAGAAGCAGATTTTTTCTTATCTTTGTTCTCACTGGTCCGAAGAAACATTGGCTGCTGTAGAAGCGATTGGCTATAAGCTTCCTGCATCTCGTGTAACAAAAGTTTTGTTGTCGGCTGGTCGGTGGAATGCAGTTGTGGAAAAGGCCAGCGAAAGGTTAGCCGTACGCTTCACCAAGCTCTCGCAAGATGAGATTCGCGGTCAAGTAATGTCTGTAGGGGAGCGTTTCGGTGGCGAAATCAAAGCGCCAGCTTTTCGCCGCGAACTGTTGCAGCAATTAGCTGCTTCTCAGTTGGCTCGCTCAAGTACTTTGCCTGTCAATGTAGCTCAGTCTGTCTTAGCTAAGGTTTTGGCTGGTGTAAGTGCCGCTGATGCTGTTAAGCAATTGGTAAAGAACGCCGTGGCGGTTGATTTAGCTTTATCTATTAAAAATAAGCGCCAGGCTACTATTGGTTTCATGGCTGCTACTGCTGATGAAATTGGTATGGCCTTCCAGCAACTTGCTTTGCAGCCTGCTTACGCAACCCATAGCGCCGGTGATTCTGGAGTAGATTCTATAAATGAAGCATTGGCGCTACTTACCGCCACTGACATGGCCGAGACTATTAAAGCTTGCGACCTTGAAATGGCAGAACTTTAGGTAAAAATCGAGTAATTGGTAATCTCTTAAAGGGCTTGCCAATTTCCCGTTTGGCCCTAAGTTCGGTACAATCGGCACATGCAAGCGAGCCCGAGTTTAGTTGACTGTCAAAGTTGTGGAGAGCAAAACGGCTCTGATATGGCTTTTTGCCTCAATTGCGGCAAGGTGCTGTCGTCAAGTGTTCAAGCCCAGCGCGATATTCAAGGCGTCAAGAAGCGTCAGTGCAAGAGTTGTGGTCGAGCAGATGAGCTCAATAACCGCTATTGCATTTTTTGTGGCGCCGACATCAAGACTTTTGTTGCTAAAGCAGCAAACCCTGAAGCTCTGGCTCGTTTTACCAGTGAACTGTCGCAGTTTGAAGCTGAGTCGGTCGATGCCTTGGGACCCGATGAACCCCTAGAGCGGTCGGGACAGATTAACAACTCGCCCTCTGTTCAGACAGGAAGCCAAACAGGTAATCAGGCTGGTAGTCCGACTGTTTATAAGACTAAGTCGGTCAGCAAGCCTAGCCATTCTCCATTGACTATCGTCAGCTTTATCGTGCTCGGATTGCTCTCTGGTTCTTTGTTAGCCTATTCATTTAACGGCCCGACTTTAGCAGAGGCCTATAACATTTTGAATTTGAGCGCCCAAAAAGAAGGATTGCTGATTTATACCAAGCAACCCACGGTGAGAGTGGTGGTGGAATCGAAAGATCGTACTCATTACACTGTTGGGCAAACTAATAAAGGCTCGCTGGTGATACCAGATATCGACCCTGGATTTCATCGCGTCATACTGACTGTTCCAGGCAGCAACTCGATTGTAGAAACTGTTGACTTGCTCAAATCGAAGTTGAATGTCATTGGATATGATAAAAAAGTTGATGCCACTGGTAAATTAGGGAAATGATATGACCGCCTCTGAGATCAGTTGCCCAACATGCTCCCGGGCTCTGCCGGGCACTTCTAAATTCTGTGGCTTTGACGGTACAGATCTATCTTTGGCAAAAGAAGGCCAGGCCTCGCGCAAAGTCTGTTCAGTTTGTGGCCGCTTTTATCCTGGTTATGCAAGCTTTTGTGCGTTTGACCGCAGCTCGTTGCAAGTGATGAAGACTCAGCGAGAACTGAATCAAACTACTTCTGGAGATCTAGAAGGTAACCAATCTCAAGAGACTCAGGTTGTGCCGGTCTTGCCGCCCGCCACAAGTACTGCTCAAATTGCCGCAGACGATCGCTTAATTAGCACCAACGCCGATGAGCCTTACTCAGACTTGATTGGCAAAACCATCGACAAGAAATATTTAGTTCAGTCAGTGCTGGGCGAAGGGGGCATGGCTGTAGTCTATCGCGCTCACCATGTGCAGATGGAGCGCACTGTCGTTATTAAAGTTATGCAGGGATGGTTGCTTTCAAATCGCAACTCAGTTGAGCGCTTCGAGAGAGAATGCAAACTGACGGCAAAACTCAATCATCCCAATATTGTTTCGGTTTACGATGTAGGCTTGATTAATGGTAAAGAGCCTTATTTGGTAATGGAATACATCAAGGGCGAGTCTCTAGCCGATAAGATTAATAACTCTGGTGCTCTGCCTTTTGCCACCACCGCTAATATCATTATTCAAATTTGTCGAGGCTTGCAAGAAGCCCATTCGTCAGGAATTATTCACCGAGATCTTAAGCCAGACAACGTGTTGTTGCAGCACAAGTCAGACCGACCAGACTGGGTGAAAATCGTCGATTTTGGTATTTCAAACTTCGTTCATGGCAGCAAGAAGTTGACTAAGACTGGCCGAATGGTAGGAACACCTGAATATATTGCCCCTGAGCAGCTGAAAGATCGTCCGATTGATATGCGTACAGATCTTTATGGCATTGGCATTATGATGTTTGAAATGCTCACTGGTCGTGTACCCTTTGATGGCGAGAGTGCTGAGTCTATTTTGATGAAGCACTTGCTAGAAGATCCGCCTACAATGGCTGAAGTGCGTCCTGAGTTGGGTGAGAACAATCTCTTCCAGCCAATTGTAGATAAACTGCTGAAAAAGAATCCTGATGAGCGTTATCAAACAGCTACAGAGTTAAGACTTGATGTCGAGCACGCTCTCAATGCTGTACTGTTGAAGAAAAACAGCCCTTCCTAATATGCTGTTTTCTAGTAGTAGATAAACTCATGAATACCCTGAGAAAACTAGCATTAGCTAATATAGTCGCCGTCAGCGCGTCAATTTTAAGCGTAGGTTTTGCTGGGAATGTTTTCGCTCAACCTAGTTCATTTTCTTTACCAAGTAGCCCCGGCCCAATTCAAAGTCCGCAGGCTATGCCGGTCAACTTTCCGGTAGCTCCAGTAATGCCAGTACTTCCGGTCCATGGAGGCAGAGATACAGTGCCGCTGATCCCTACCGACTACACAAATTTTAGTATGGGAATGTTTAATAGCTCAGTAAGCATGCCAAATTTGAATCCGGCTACGGCCGTGCAGAAACTCTCTAGCCCTTTTCCTAGTCTTGATCAATTGCAGCAAGACGAAGAAGGAATCTTGGTTAGATGCTTGGAGAATGCCAGCTTTACTAGACCTAGCTTGGCCTCAGTCAAGCTTGAAAGTGGTTCAGTTTTAGTCTCTGTGCGCCGACCTTCAAGGTTGGGTGTGATTAGCACCCCTCAAGGTGATGTCTCGGTTTCAGCTGACTCTGATGTGATTATCACCTACAACGACGGGCTCTTGCGGGTGCTTAATTTGACTGGTCATGGTGAGGCCGTAAAAGTCAAAGTGCACGCTTCAAACGTCAGTTCTAAAATTATTAGCTCAGCTCCAGAACCTAAGCTAGACACAGAGCTAGAGACCAAGCCAGAGCCGAGTCATGAACCAATAGTCAGTCAGCCTGTAGCTATTGCGGTCAAAGTGGGGCACGAGATCGTTTCTAGTGACCATGCTCTTACCCGCACAGATCTGCACCCGCATGATGGCATCGGTCGCAGACGCTTTGGTTTTGTTGAGTCAAATGTTTTGGCTGTCAGCGAATTTTCGCTTGAATCGCTGCTAACTAGCTCTGACCTCTTGGTTGATTTAAGTCAGAAAACCAGCGGCATAAAAGAACGACGCATTATGGGTGACCTTTCGAAAATGGCTGCAGTGCTAAACTACATGAACGGCCAACAAGGTTTTGTCAGTAGTATCAAAAATAGTAATAAACAATAAATAGGACAACGCTTTGAAATTGCAACGTCTCTTATCACTTTCCCTTGCTTTATCTTTATCAATTGCTGAGATTACCCTGCTTAGTGTACAGAGTAAGACCACGGTAATTCCGAAGAATCAGCAGAATTCGTCGAGTCAGGCTCAGACAGATAGCCGTTCTGATAATAGTGCTCTATTCAACGCGCCAGCTGATGATAAGGTATCTGGCAGCAGTTCTAAAAACGAGAATATAGAAGACCTAGAAGCACAACTAGCAAAGGTTCGCTCTGGCAAGCCTGAAGCACAAGCTCGTGCGCTCTTTAATTTGGCCAAGGCTTACGGTGAAGCGCGCAAGTTTGACCAAGCCGAGCAGTATTATCGCGAAGCCTTGGCCATAGATCGAAAGCTCGGCAGGCCTTCTGATGTCTTTGAAGATATTGTTAGTATTGCCCTTGTGCAGAGCTTCGCAAAAAAGTTTGATCTAGCTGAAGCTACTTATTTAGAGGCACTTGCTGACGCCAAAAGTACCAACAATCAGCAGTGGATTATTCGTTTATCGAATGATCTTGGTGCTCTCTGTATTTTCAATAAGCAGTTCGACAAAGCCGAGCAATACTATGTGCAAGCACGGGACGCTGCTAAGAATAATTCAGATTTTGTCGGAGAAGCCCAAGCCAGGCTAAATCTTGGTCTTGTCTATCAACGCGCGGGCCAGCCTGAAAAAGGTATTGCCGAGGCTGAAGCGGCTCAAGACCTGTTGGGGAAAGATCCAGAGAACCAAATGCAGGCTGGTCAGATAGCCCTAAATTTAGCTAGCCTAAAGGAACAAACTGGCAATCTTGATGGTGCTCTAGTTGACTACAAGCGGGCCGCACAGTTTTTTGAGGGTGCCGGTGAAGGGGAGCGCCAGGGATCTGCTTTAGTTGCCCTAGGAAATCAGTATTTAATGCGGGGTCAGGCCAAAGAAGCAATTGCGGTGCTTGAAGGTGCCGTGACTGTTTTTCGCGCGGACGAAAATTTGGGCAAATTGGCCCAAGCTCTTTTGCGTTTAGGCTCGGCCCAGGCTGATTGTGGCAATTTTACAGAAGCGCAGCGTCTGCACACTGAGGCGGCAAATACTGCCTACAAAGTG
>LNEX01000235.1 GCA_001464165.1 bacterium Ga0077546 | reverse complement strand
GCCATTGGTCCACTAGAATAAAAAGAGAAAAATCAGCTAGCCATAAATTTGCTAGATATGGCGGTCAAATCAAAGGGAGTGTCTTCAGCAAGAAACTTAGTGGTGGCCAATTCTGCACTACTAGCTAACTGACCACGGGCCTCAGCGTGCAAAAGCAATAAGTCATAAAGGGTCGGCTTGTTGAGATCAACCATTGATTTGAGCGACAGTTGAATGCCATTCAAATTACCCGCAATATTGTTGTACCAATTAGGATTACGAGTCAAAGCAATATCAACCCAGATCACCTGGCGCTCTACTAAATCAAAAATAGCCGGAATCGAAACTCTAGTGTCGCCGCTAACATCTAATTTGTCTTGCACAGTTTTGGCTTCAAACACCTCACCAGACTCAGGCTCTTCGCGGGCCATCCAACCAGCAAAGCACTCAGGCAAATCGCAAAACGGTTGAGCAGTATAGCTTAAAAGCGACATCACCACATAGCGACCATGATGCTTGAGCACTTTATCAATGGAAATATCAATGAATTCGCTAGCACCTTCTGGAGCATCAACAATGTCGCCACTATGGCAACCACCAAAATTCTTCAGGTTGTAATAAGTAAGCGCATCGATAAAGGCAAAATTCTCATCAAACACAGCCGCTGACAAATCAATGTCGGTGCGGTAGAGACCATTCTTCCACCAGGTGAAGAAACGCAGAACATTAGTATCAGGCAAAGCCAACCTACTACCACGGGAGGTTGTGCGAAGTGCTTTAGAAGCAGACCTTTGCGCAAATGGCACCATGAAATTTTTCAACTCTGGGTCGACCCAGCAAGTCCCCAGAGAAGGAAGCTTAGCAAAGCGCTCAAGCAAGGCTTTGCGACAGAGTCCGGCGGCCAACTCGCAAACGAGAGGCGGAAGCCCCGGTAAGCAGTCAGGTATTGCCTGCGCTTTCGCCAGCTGCGACTTAGGGAAGAAAACCCGCAGTGGCCGCGGCTGCGCCCGGTGCTTAAAATGATGCAAGACTTGCAATAGTACTGGTGTAGAAACCTTATCGACAACCTTAGCGAAAGCGAATGCAACATCCTCCTGGTGGCTACCAGCAATACGCAGCAAGTGATCCAAACGCCGAGCAAAATCTCCCGGCCTTGTTTTCAGCATGGCCACAGCAGCAGTAGCATCGCTCAGTTCTAAGGCCTTCTCTAAGCGACTATTGAAAGTATTGGAGGGCAGGCCATTTCTCAAGATGTTGAAGGCCTCAAACGATCGTGGATATCGGTCTTTAAATTCACCCGGGTGCAATTTCTCACCAAGTCGAATCCATCGCTCTTTCCATCTCAGCATATCTTCAATCAAGTTAGACTGACTCTCAAGCAAACTCAAAAGCAAACGGCGCACACTGCGCTTATAGGTCTTGAACTTGGCGGGTGCGGTTAAAGAGACATCTCCACCGCTCAAGGCAACAGCCAAACGCAATACATCGGTAGCAGTATCGACATACTTGGCCAGCAGAGCGGCACTATCAGCGGTGTGCTCCATTAGCTGCGCTAAAATAAAAGCCTTATTCTCGCGGTGTGCTATTTGAGCCGGTAAGAACCGCTCAATATCGCCATCGAAGAAATCTATATAAGCAGCAATGTCTTCTTTATCGACAACAGAAATGGAACTATTAACCGAAAGCAGTTGTCTAAATTGCAGCTCAAACTGTTCTAAGGTGGAAAGCGCAAGCGGCCGCAAATCAGGAGCTTCAGCTAGAGGGGCTCGTTGAGGAACAGGAATTAGACCAAAGAGCTTCTTTGGCTTAGCAGGCAAATATTTGCCACCACTAAAATAGTGCACCATGGCATTGAGATAAAGCTCCGCCTCACTCATATCCATCACTTGCTTAGGAAAGTCAGGATACATCGGCGTCAGTTTTTGGTGAGCACCTTTCTCTTTTGCTAAGCACTCGAATAACTGTTTCTTCAAGTCAGCAAGTTCACTTAAACTAAGATGCTTGCAGGCTGCAATTAAATCAGCCGACATGCCAAATCCTAGAGCCTCTATAGTCTTCACAACCGTCGCCACATAGTGGCTAGGCAAAACCTCATTAGTAGAGGCAGGATTAAGTAAAACCTTCTTAGAGCGCCGAACGAAAATCTTGTTGGCCAATTCAAGCTTTTGCGGCGAATATTCTTGCACCATGGCCTCGCACAACTGGCATAAAAAGAAGCCGCAGAAAACGAAGACTCTAAATCATAGGTTTAGAAGGAAGAACCTTCATAGCCGCGGCATTAAGTTCTATGCCCGCTGGCCCCAACGCTCAAACTAACAAGAATCAACTGGGCTATAGCTATCTATTTGGGCAGACTAACTTTTCCAGTTCCAGAGCAAAGGGGACAGGGCCCCTTATTAATAGGCCGACCATTAACGTACTCAATTACTTCGCCCATATGGTCGTTACTCCAATATTCAGAGCCACCTTTGGCTTGCCAGGTACGTCCATTTTGCGCCAACCTGGTGTTGAAGGCTTGAGACAATTTCCCGGACAAACCCCCTTCATGTAGCTGTTTAAGGTAGCAGCTAACCTCTGAGCACGATTCTTGACCGAAATCAGCTTGCCTGTCTCACTAACTTTTTTATACTGATCTAGGGCTTTCTGATATTGATGCATTTCGTAGAAACAGTAACCTAAAAGTATGCCAGCTTCGCCATCATCCAGAGGCGATTGGGCAGCGACCGCAAGGCTAGCTGCGGCGGCCCGATACTTTTTCTCCTGAAAGAGTTTGGCCCCATTCTGATAGGAAGTCTTGAAAGCAAGTTTTTCTGCATCTTTTTCTGTTTCTCTCAGCGGCTCAGCTGCCTGAGCTGGCGCCGACAAAGGAGAAGCAAGCGACAACAATGTAGTGACAACAAGTGCCAATGCCAGGATCAATTGTGTGAGCTTCAAAATATTGCCATTGAAAAATAGACTGATAAAAGAGGTGTCGCGGAAAGCGAAGACTCTAAATTGGAAATTTTAGAAGGAAGAATCTTCATAGCCGCGACTACAAATCTATACCCACTTCTATCACTAAGAACGACTTTAGCAATTAGGATCCTTCGGCTTTGCCAGCAAACCCAAATTTAAAGGGCAAAAAGCGTCCTAATCATCAAGCATAAGATCTAAGCGTCTCTTGTAATTGTTGAGAAAATCACGGGTGACCGAGAAATGCTCAAGATTTTCATACTTATCTTCACGCACGCCGGTTTCATCAAAAACAAGAATCTTGCTTGAAGGATAGGCTAATAAAATAGGCGAATGAGTGGCGATAATAAACTGCGAACCATCTTGCACCAAGTCATGAATACGCACGAGAGCAGCCAATTGGCGTGATGGAGAAAGAGCTGCTTCTGGTTCATCTAAGAGGTAAATACCTTTTCCTCTAAACTTATTGACCAAGGTAGCCATAAAAGACTCGCCATGCGACTGGCGATGTAACGACTTACCGCCATAAGAGTCGAGGTAGCCGACCTCGTCCATATAAGTAGCCAGGTTATAAAAGCTCTCAGCCCTCAAAAAATAACCATCTTTAGGATGAGCGTGACTCTTCTTAGCTTTCAAAAAGTCTTGCAATCCAGATGAGCCGACAGCATCATCGATCTGCACATTCTTAGTGCCACCTTGGGCACTAAAACCAAGAAGGAGAGCAATGGCTTCAAGAGCAGTTGACTTACCTGAGCCATTTTCGCCCACAAAAAATGTGACGTCCTCATGAAATTCCATATTGTCTAAATCAGCAATAGCTGGAATAGAAAAGGGATAAGACTCAATGTCAAAGCCATCAAGCATATGAATTGAACGAATATATGGCTTGTCTTTGGAAAAGCTTTTGTTTACCACCAGTAAACGGCCCAAACTAGTTCGCCATTGAGAACAAGCGCTACTGGTAGTTGTTTCTCATCGAAATAGACATCAACTTCAGTGGTAGGCGGGGCTGCACTGGTTTCTCTAGCTTGCTCAAATTGAGCCTGTAGTGCAGCCATTGTCTCAACACCAGCTTTACTAGCCGGATCAACCTTGAGTTTTTGAATATTGGTAGAAGCAGAGTTCAGCGGTGCGAGGTCGAGCTTATATCCTGGCGAGCTTTCTGAATTCCAAAACAGAAATTGCTTACCGATGCCAGTCACTGACATCTTAGTTGGAGAATTTGATTTGAGAATCGCTACAGCCCTTTGCTTGACAAGAAGCACCGATTGCAAGCCCCTGCCGACAAAAAGGGCAGCGGCAATAGGAACAACAAGCATCCAAAGAAATTCAATTTTCAAAAGCAGAGGTGCCAGCGGCAACAGACAAACAAAAAAGGCAAACATAGCCATTTTGGCAATGTGGCCCTTCGCATCAACGAGATAGCGCTGCAGCAATAGATCGAAATCTGGCGTTGTAGTCGATGTCATTTTTTATAACCAATAGTAAAAGGGGGCTAGCTAGATTTAGTCTACGGTATACCCTCGATACGTATGAAACAAACTTCAAGGTAAATACCCACAACGGTTGATGCTAGTTTTTCCGCCGAGCAACATACTCAGAGCTGTATATTCTGCAACTTCAGAATTCAGAAGCAAAATTTATGAACAGTGGCTGTGACAACAAGATGACCTGCCCAATAACCCACACCCTCGATTTGATTAGTGCCAAATGGACAGTGGAGATATTGCGGGAACTAGCGCTCAAACCAGTGCGCACAAGAGAATTTCTTACATTTATTCCGGGGCTGAGCATGAAATCGCTGCAGGAGCGCCTCAAGGCCCTGCTTGCCGCGGGCATGATTACTCGCACCGTATTTGAACAGAAGTTGCCCAAAGTTGTGCATACCATCACCCCACGAGGGCAGCGCCTCTTTTTAGTAATGAGCGAACTCAAAGCCATTGCCAGCGAAATCAGTGAGAGCGAGCAAATGTGCCAATGTCCACTTGAAGGTTTCAGTAAAGATGAGATGGATTGCCCTAAGCGCCGCCCGCTGACGCCAAGACAATTGCGCCAAGAATAGCCTATACGAAACCAAGCTATACGAGATTAGACTTAAGCTATCAGGTTTAAATAAGGCACTATGTGTGTCTTTGTGACGGGCATTAAAAAAACAATCTAATAAACACCAGCACTGGTATCAGCCAGCACTGTGCGTTTTTCATCACCTCTAACAAAGGCCGAAGTGTGAGAGAAGCTCTGGTCACCTTCAGGTAACCAGTTTTTGTCAAACTTTGGCGCTGCTAGACTCCGTTACAAGACACTAAGCGCAGGATCAAAGCACCGTTACATATGACTAATCCACTAATAATTCAAGGGGGCATGGGCGTCGGTGTCTCCAACTGGCGACTAGCCCAAGCAGTTTCTAAAGAAGGCCAACTGGGAGTGGTCTCAGGAACAATGCTCGATACCGTTTTCGCCAGACGACTGCAAGATGGAGACGAAGGCGGTCACATGCAGCGTGCCTGCCAACATTTCCCCGTCAAGGAACTAGTAGATAGAGTATGGCAGCGCTACTATCGAGAAGGCGGCAAGCCAGCCGGCGCACCATATGTGAATGTGCCTATGATCGGAGTTCAACCAAGTCTTGCCTCTCTTGAATTAATTGTTTTGGCAAATTTTGCCGAGGTCTATCTAGCAAAAGAAGGCCATCAGGACAAGGTCGGTATCAACTACCTAGAAAAAATACAGCTGCCCACGCTGCCTTCACTCTATGGAGCAATGCTTGCAGGGGTTGACTATGTCTTGATGGGCGCCGGTATTCCCAAAGCCATTCCCGGCATATTGGATGGACTGAGCGAACACAAAGAAGTATCGCTCAAACTGAATATGCAGAGCACGGCTTCAAGCGAGGGTGGCAAAGACAACCCCTACCTAACATTCAATCCCAGGGATATCCTGCTCAACGGAAAGACTCTCAAACGTCCCGACTTTCTTGCCATAGTCTCTTCCCACACATTGGCTGCCAATATTGCTAAAAAGGCATCCGGAAAAGTAAACGGCTTCGTCATCGAAAACCACACCGCTGGTGGTCACAATGCCCCACCCCGGGGAACCTTGCAACTCTCCGCAGAGGGAGAGCCAATGTACACAAAGCGCGACGAAGCAGACTTAGAAGAACTGAAAAAACTAGGACTACCATTTTGGCTCGCCGGCATGTATGGCAGTGCAGAAAAGTTGCAAGAGGCCCTAGCACTTGGTGCGGCCGGTGTGCAGGTTGGCACGCCCTTTGCTTTCTGCCAGGAATCAGGAATCACCGAAGAAATCAAAACAAGCACACTACAAAAAGTCTTAGATCAGACTGTCACTATATTTACAGATCCCTGTGCTTCAGCCTCTGGCTATCCCTTCAAGATCACCAACGTCGATAGTTCACTTTCAGACTCAGCCGTCTACCAGGCGAGAGAAAGAGTCTGCGACCTTGGCTATTTGCGTTCGGCCTACAACCGCAATGACGGCTCCATCGCCTTCCGCTGCCCCGGTGAAGCAGAAGCTGACTATGTCAAAAAAGGCGGCTTAGCAGAAGACACAGTTAATCGCAAATGCCTCTGCAATGCCCTTCTCTCGAATATCGGCCTGGGCCAGACTCGCTCCAATGGCTATGAGGAACCGCCACTAGTTACAGCCGGTGATCACATTGCCGCCTTGAGTCAATTTCTCAGCCCCGGTGCAAACGGTTATTCAGCAAGATCAGTGATTGATCTTATCCTGGGCAAGCACTTGGTCAAAGCCTGACACTACTGGCGGTGCAAATCAGAAAAAAATTCATGGCAGCATTTTCGCTAAGAAGCTTTTCGCGCATCACGCTTAGAAGAAGAAGAAGAAGAAGATGATGATGAAGCCGCATGGTCGCGCCAGAGCAAGAGCGCTCGACCAGCTGATCCTTGGAGAAACTTTTGCAAACGCGTTCGTGCCAAAGTGTCACGGGCAGAATCGAAAGCTTCAGCAGAAATAACCAACAAAACGTTATCATCGGCAGCACTAGTCACTTCTTTAAAGCTGGCCGGGCGTACTAGATTGACACCTAAAGCAGAGGACCAGCCCCCCATAGAAAATCGCTCTGGCTCGATTGCCATCACAGTGGCATCACGACTATCAAGCAAAACTTCTACAGGCATGGCCAAAAGAGCACCAACTTGAAAAATACTAGCAACGGTTTCTTCGCTAGCAAGGTCTCTCGTGATAAAAATCTGCATTTTCGACCAGCGCTTTGCCACATCGCGCACCACCAACAATGGACAAGGACAGACCTTAGCCAGCTCCTCAAATAATACTTTTCGACGGGAGTTAGAAGTTCTGGCATGATAGCCAAGAATCACCATATCATAGTCAACAGCTCGCTTAGAGATCTCGCCAGCAGGATCTCCTTCGTCTATGAACGTGTCAAAAGACTGAACTTGGCCGCCCGCCTGACTAGAGTAAGAAAGCATCAAGGCTTCAGCAATACCGCGCATGATTTGAGTGATACGCTCTTTAGCATCCATGTATGGCCCGCTGCCAATAAATCCGGCCAAGTCATAAGACAAAAAGCGCCAAACATCAGCAGTATCTACGACATGCTGTGCGTCAACCTTTGAATTGAACCGTCAAGAGCCAACAAGTACGACCCTGTATTCATGACGAAACCTCCCCAGCGCAAAGTAACACTGGAAGCTGAAAATTCCCGAATAGAAAGAAGTCTACTGGGGGAAATGTAATGACACTATTTCCAGCTTGAGGTTAATCGTTTTTTTAGACATCAAGAAAAAGGTGGATTAAAAAAAGTAACCGCTCAAGAGTTTAAAGCGCACGCATACTCTGCACACAAATCACTTGACCAGTATTACCATTAGCTTCAGCATACTGCTGACTACGAGCCGCTCTTTCACTAGCAAGGAAGGCATACATAGTGGCCGCCATTTCTTCAGGAGTGGCACCAGATTGCTTGCGTCTCAATTTCTCAGAAAGAAAACTAACTAGATTTTGATTGTCATTCATGGTCTTAGTATTCCTAAGTTATCCCTAGATTTCCCTAATTTCTGGTCTTGGCCCGATAACTTATTTGGTTTGGCTACTTTCTTCTTTGTAGTATCAAGATTAGATTTGGAGCTTGACTTGGTTCTAGCTTCTCGTACCGGCACCAATCGCGGTTCACAGACTCTTCGCGCGCTCACCACTTTACTACCAGCTGGTTTTGCGGCAATCTTTGTAGCAGCTCTCACTCGCCTTCGCAGTCTTGCTTTGGCAACACTAATTTCATCGATAATCATGTCTTCTTCTGACGCAGAAACTAATTGCGGTGCAAGTGACACAGACACGACTTGCTCTTGCTCTTCGGCTAAGGCTTGAATTTCTTCAAGACGGCCAGAACCAATATCTATCAATACAGATTCAAGAGCATCAATCATGAAATTGATTTGTGACTCAGTGATGATTAGTGGTGGTTCAATTCTAAAAGTACAGTTTGAGTTGAGAGTAGAAGCAACAATTACGCCCCTGTGGAAAAGCTCAACCTGTACGGCTTCACGCAGATCTTTGCTGGTGAATTCAAGGCCAATTAACAAACCTTTGCCGCGTACATCAAAAATGCGCTCGGGATAGCGTTCCTTCAATTCGTTCAATTTACGCATGAAATAATTGCCCATCAAAGCAGCCCGCGCAGGCAGATGCTCGTCTAACAAAACTTCGATACAGGCAGACGCCGCGGAGCAAGCCAGGGGATTGCCACCAAAAGTAGAGTTATGAATTGTTGGGTTTGGCTCAAGCACTTTCCATATTTCGGCAGAAGCCATGAAGCAGCCGATCGGCATAACACCACCGCCCAGAGCTTTAGCCAAGCAAAGAATATCTGGTACAACGCTTTCATGCTCACAGGCAAACATACGACCGGTGCGACCCATGCCAGTTTGTACTTCATCAAGAATAAGAAGAATGCCGTGCTTCTCAGTTAGTTGACGAACTTTTCGCAAATAGCCTTCTGATGGAACGTTGATACCGCCCTCACCTTGAATGGGCTCAAGAATTACAGCAGCAGTATTTTCATTGATAGCAGCTTCCATTGCTTCAATATTTCCGAACTCTACATGGCTGAAACCATTGAGCAGTGGAGCAAATGGTTTGCGGAAAACATCACGGCCTGTGGCCGATAGAGCACCCATGCTAACGCCGTGGTAAGCGTTTTTGGTAGAAATAATCTCAGTTTTGCCAGTGTAAAGTCGGGCTAATTTGATAGCACCTTCAACAGCTTCACTGCCACTATTACAGAAGAATGAATATTGCAAATCACCAGGAGTGATAGCAGCCAATTGGCTAGCCAGATGAGCCGACCAGGGATTAATCAACTCTTGGCTATGCAAACAAACTTGGTCTAATTGAAGTTTTACAGCTTCAATCACCCGTGGATGTCGATGACCAACGTTGAAAATTCCATAGCCGCCTAAGCAATCAAGGTAACGACGACCCTTATTGTCGTAGGTGTAAACCCCTTCATCTCTGAACTCTACAGCACCTTCAGCCCCTGAAAGTTTCTGAGAATAAGCGTTATTGAGGTGATTGATTGAATTGCTCAATGCATTAGACGCTATTTCTTGATAATGATTAGAGTTGCGCTCCACCAGAGGAAATCGCTTAGTCTGTGCATCTTTTTTATAAACTGCCATGATTTATACACTTGGTTGCGGCTGCGAACGAAAGGCACTACCAGCAGTGCAAACGCCTGCTGAGATGCTGTTCAAAGCCTTATAGTTATGACTTAACTGTTCTTGCTATCAGTTTTAGATTTATCTTTTATTTGCCTGATTCACTGCGACAAAGGCAATGATCTAAATGGTTGGCAAACAATTCAAAGCGCTTTTAAGCCCGCTAATGAAACGAATATTTCAGGGCTCTTGCCTTGGATACTTTAGAAAGTACTGGTGTTACAGCACGCATAATTCCGGACCGATTTCTGTGTGAGTCTTACCGGGACACCGGGTTTTTAAAAAGAGGCAACCTATTTCGGCGTTGCTTGGAGAAAAATCCGCTCTGAATCGCAGTCTCCATTACTTTTTAATGGCCCTTATACATACAATGTACACCAGGAGCCGACACAGACACAATGTGCACTCTGTACAAAAACGTCAGCAAGAATTTAGCCACACTGTCTAAGAAATAGCAGGAACACTTGACATCTACGCAGCCAAGGCTTGCCCCTGGCCCATTTCTTGGGGTCCTTATAGTAATTCTTAAGCTATTTCATTATTTGCCGGTATTTTGCCAGATAATTGGCGATTGTCAGCTCAAAGAAGCAGAATCAAAACGCATAAGAGGAACAACCTTTCGCAAAGGGGCGTCTTCGACCATAATTAAGCACTCGGCCAGTAGAATAAGCTTCACTCTAGGTACTTTCAGCAATGCCGCACTTAAAATCCTCCTCCATTACTCGCCAGGCATCCTCTCTCCTGCTCACAAGCCTGCTTGCAAGCCTGCCAGGCTTGACGGCAGTGGCCAGCCTGGGCTTTAGCAATGCCGCTCTTGCCCAAACTAACGGACCAGTTGCCCAGGTCATGCCCAAGCAGTTTCTGGAGCGCTACTATCAAGGGGTCACTTATTTCAAAGCTGGCGATTTAGATAAGGCTCTGGCAGCTTTTAGAGCTGTAGTCATTAGTGCTCCCTATGACCCCATGGTTCACCTCAGCTTAGCGGCTGTCTTGCACCAGTCGGGTGACCTTGAAAATGCCGTTGCTGAATACCGCCGAGCCCTCAGCCTGCGCCCCGCAGACGCCTTCGCTCGCATGAGCTTGGGTGGCCTGCTGCAGTCACAAGGACAGCTGCAAGAAGCCGTCATTGAGTACGACCAGGCGATAAAACTACGGCCAGACGTAGTGCTGTTTCGTCTTCCCTTAGGTATTGCTCTGCGCATTGCCGGCAATAAAGATGAGGCAATTCACGAATTAGCGCTAGTTGTAGCCGCTTATCCGGATAACCTCAAAGCCCTTTCCCAGCTGGCGGCAACCTATCAAGACAAAGGCCAATATCAGCAGGCGGTAAAGGAATATCGCAAAATTTTAGTACACCAACCACAGAATTTTTCGATTCAATTCAATACTGGCGCCTGGCTTTTGGCATTAAAAGACTACGATCAGTCAATTAGCGCTTTAACTAAAGCAGTACAGTTAGATGGCTCCGTACCTGAAGCTCATGCCCTATTGGGTGCGGCACAATCAGGACGAGGAAATTACAGCGAGGCCGTCAAAGAATTGCGGGCAGCCATAGCACTCAAGGCGGATCGAGCTGAATGGTTCAGTCAATTGGGCGAAGCGCTGAATAAGCAAAAAGACACAAAAGGGGCAATTGAAGCCTACCGCCAAGCACAAATTCTCGACCCGAAAGATGTAAACAGTGGCTACACCCTAGGCTATTTGCTGCAAAACAATGGCGACCTAGATGAAGCAGCTAGCTCTTTCGAACACGTAGTAAGCTTGAGCCCTAACTTCGCAAACGCGCACTACAACCTCGGCATCATCAAACAAAAAAAAGGCGATCTTGATACTGCTGAACACGAATTCAAGCAAGTGCTGACAATCAATCCTAGTGATGGTCAAGCCATGATCAACCTCGGCCGCACTTTCATTCTCAAAAACGACCCTGGTCAAGCTGCTGGCTACTACCGCCAGGGCCTTAGTTTAGAGCCAAATGACCCCGCCGCCTTTGAAGAATTGGCAGCGGCTTTAATTAAGATGAAAGACTTAGTGGGAGCACGCTCAGCCCTCGAAAGTGCCCTAAATCTAGTGCCAGACGACCGCACCGCAATTTTGGCCATGGCCAATTTAGAGAGCCTCGAAGGCACCCCTGGAAAAGCAGAGGCGCGCTTGCGCAACTTAGTGGAGCGCTATCCTAACGACCTGGCATTGCTTAATTTAC
>LNEX01000234.1 GCA_001464165.1 bacterium Ga0077546 | reverse complement strand
CCTGGCCTTGCAGAAAAAAGAAGATATTAGCAGTGCCACAAACATGTTCAAGAAAGCTATTAGCCTAGACCCAGCTTTTGTCGAGCCGCATATCAACCTGGGCAATATCTACCTCACTAGCCGCATTTACAGCGACGCTAGTGCTCAATATCAGAAGGCCCTTGAGCTTAAACCTGACAATCCACTGGCGCACTACAATCTAGGCCTCACCTATACCGGTCTCGACAACCCAGAAGGGGCCATGGCCGAATACAACCTAGCGATCAAATACGACCCTAAATTTGCCAACGCCTACTATGCCATGGGTCTTCTCTATCAAAACAAGAACGAGATTGATTTAGCCGTTCCAGCCTTTGAAAAGTATTTGAGCCTTGACCCCACTGGCCCATATAGCGATTCAGTGAAAACCACACTAGAGAGACTGAAACCCGGCAGCTCGGGCACATCCACAGGCGTTGGCGACTCAAACGGCATCGCCCCGGGCGCCGGTTCAATGTAATAGGTTGCTTCAATTAGAACGTGAGATAGACGACTTGCTGTGGCATAAGACAGTAAGTGGCCGATATTATTATTGAAGGGAAGCTATGATTGGCAAATCATGTTCGCAAGTCGAAATCGAAACCGAACAGTTTGTGCCAACCAACGACTATATTAGACTTCCAGACTATGGGCGCCCACTTGTTGGAGCGGCTGTTTTTGGCTTAGCACTAGCTTGCCTAGTCAGTACCTTGGCACTTTTTCTTGGCGGCCCAATTCTGGCAGCCATGATTTTTGTCCTTTGCCTAATCATTTATTCAATTCAATTTCCTCTCGCCATACTATTTTCAGCAGCCTTGCATCATGGTCTTCTCGTATACCGCATGCGCAAATATGGTCCAGTCTGGTACCTGAGACAACGCGAGCTTGACTTACCGCAAGCTGAAGCTTTTGAACTCTGCCTAGCAGCGTGCACTCAATTTGAGCGCGGGCAGATAACCAGCTTTGATGAAAACAACGGCATCATCCATCTGCAAATCAAAGGCAATTTTTGGATCACGGTCGATCGCACAGTAGCCTTAATTGTCAGAAAAAAAGGGCCCCAGTCTTCTGTTCTGTACATAGACTCGAAAGTGAAATTGACAAGATTTCGCAGCAAATTAATTAAGCTAACCTGGGGTGC
>LNEX01000233.1 GCA_001464165.1 bacterium Ga0077546 | reverse complement strand
AACATGCCGACTGACTATGAGAAAATCCCAGATCTGGCCCGTTATCCTGAGCTGGTTTTACTGAATCGCTTCGATTGGTTCGTGCCTGTGTTCTTGGGCTGCAGTCTATTGTTGTTTGGTTATTGCCTGCAGTTGTTCTATCCTCAACTGGGCACAAACCCATTGCAGATGCTGATTTGGGGCTTCTTTGTCAGCACTGTGCTGCTCTTCCACGGTACGGCCTCAATTAATTCATTGACACATATGTTCGGCTCCCAGCGCTATCAGACTGGTGATCAGAGCCGCAATAACTTCTTTCTCGCTCTAATTACCATGGGTGAGGGCTGGCACAATAACCATCATTATTTCCCTGGGGCCGCCAGGCAAGGCTTCTATTGGTGGGAAGTTGACTTTAGTTTTTACTTGCTCAAGCTCCTCGCCGCTCTTGGTATTATTTGGCAGCTAAGGCCTGTTCCCGCGGAAGCTTACAACCATTCTTCTCTTAAAACTTCTGGCGAGGCGAAGGCATGAAAAAGCTTGCCATAGTCGGGGCGGGAATTGCTGGATTGGGTTGTGCTCACAAGCTAAGCCGCCAATATGATCTGACTATTTTTGAGAGTAACTCTTATCTTGGCGGACATACCAATACTATTGATGTGGTTGGCAGCAGTAAGGTTGCCTTTGATACTGGCTTTATGGTTTATAACCATATTACTTATCCAAATCTGACGGCTTTATTTAGTGAACTCAAGGTTCCCACCAAGAAGACCGACATGTCTTTCTCTGTGCAGTATTTGCCCGATAAAATTGAATGGAATGGGGCTGGTTTAGATAGAATTTTTGCTCAAAGACGAAATCTAGTAAGTCCGCGCTTTTGGCGTATGTTGCTAAAGCTTGATTGGTTTAATAAAAATGCCTTGCTGCACATGGATAATGCCGATTTATCCGCCGATGTATCCAGGCTTTCAGTGCGCGACTATGTCAGCCATTTTAAGCTGGGCGAGGATTTCTTGCATTGGTATTTGATACCGATGGCTTCGGCTGTATGGTCGACGCCACCAGATAAAGTGCAAGACTTTCCTATTGCTACTTTAATTCGCTTCTTCCATAACCATGGTTTTCTTGGCCTAGACACTCATTTTCAGTGGTACACAGTCGATGGCGGTGCCAGAGAGTACGTTAAGCGCTTGCTAGCGGCTCTTTCTCCGGGCACTCAATTTTCGTCTGGAGTAAAACGAGTCGAGCGTCTTGCTCATGGCGCTCGGGTGCACACAGAGAGAGGTTATAGCGATTTTGATAAGGTGATATTTGCCTGTCACGCAGATCAGGCTCTCGCCCTTATTAGTGAGCCAACGGCTTTAGAGTGTCGCCTATTAACCCCGTTTAAGTACCAGGACAATGCGGTTACGGTGCACACCGATCGCCGGGTAATGCCTACAGAGCCAAAGGCTTGGGCATCGTGGAACTATCGCATCGCTGAGCAGTCTAATACACATTATTGGATGAATAATCTGCAAGGCCTAAAATGCCAGGAAGATTATTTTGTATCTTTAAACAGCGAAGGCTTGATCGACCCGGGTAAAATTGTGCGCCAGCTTGAATATACACACCCACTTTTTGACCTGGCGACCTTTGAGGCTCAGCCTCAGCTGCCCCAACTCAATTCGGTCAGCCCCAAGCAAGCTTTGTATTTCTGCGGCAGCTATTTCCGTTATGGTTTCCACGAAGACGCTCTGGCCTCTGCCTATGATTTGAGTGCCATTCTCTCAAATTTGGCTGTGGATAGCTTAGCTGGAGCTGCTCAATAGATATGGCTGATTTAGCAATGACGTCTAGACTATTTGAGTGCTCAGTGGCCCATCAGCGCTTGCTGCCCAGGGGGCACAGGTTTAAGCATGGCGTTTTTATGCTTTATCTCGAATTGGGCGAATTGAGCTATTTGGCTCAGCATTCCCGTCTCTTCAATCACAATAGTTTTAATTTGTTCAGCTTCTATGACTGTGATCATTTATTCGGCAGCGAGCCAGTTGGTGCCGATAGCTCTTTGCTTACGCGCTTAGGCCGCTTAGTTGCCGACCATGGCATCTCTGAGCCTATGGGGAAAGCCTATTTGCTCACCTATCCTCGGGTGCTCGGTTATGTTTTCAATCCGGTGTCATTTTATTTTGTTTTCGATCGCCAAGATCAACCGTTAGCTTGTATTGCTGAAGTAGGCAATACCTTTAGTGAGATGAAAGTCTACTTTATGGATGCTACTAAAATGAGCTCTGCATCTGTTTTTGATGCCTTTTTCACCAAGCACTTTTATGTTTCACCCTTTGGCCAGTTGCAGGATAAATTCCATTTTGTTTTGCCTCTCCCCAATCAAGCGTTGAAACTTAGTGTTGATACTGTCGATGGTGACGATCCAAGCAAAAAGATATTAGTCACTAGCGTCAGTGGTGCCGCTCTGCCGATGAATGATCGGCAACTGCTGCGGCTTTTCTTCCGCTATCCGCTGGTGACTTTGCGTGTCATATCGTTAATTCACTGGCATGCTCTTTTGCTTTGGCTAAAGAAGATACCGTTTTTCTATAAAGAGCAATGGCCCGAATTGCAGACTAACAGCGCTAAGAGAGTTAATCATGAAAGGTAACAAGATGGCCAATTTAAAGCTTGAAATTGAGAATAGAAAAATGGCTGCTAGAACCTCTCTGACAGTAGCGCAGAAGTTTTGGCGCAAAGTAGTATTAGCTGCTCTTGGTGCCATGACCGAAGGTAGACTAAAGTTGACCTTGCCTGAAGGTCAAGTAATCTGGTTTGGTCAGTCGCAGCAAGCTGACTCTAGTATTTGCGCTGAAATCGATGTCAGGTCAGAAGCTTTCTTTCGCCGCCTGGTAGTTTATGGTCATATTGGTTTGTCTGAAGCTTACATGGACGGGCAATGGCAGACCAATGACGTGGCCAGTGTGATTGCCTGGGCTCTTCTCAATATCAGTCAATGTCCACTGCTAGAGGGCAATGGTAAGAAGTTTCAGATTGTCAATTTGCTTGGCATTGGCAATCAGCTGCTGCATTTTTTGCGCCATAACAATGAGTCAAATAGCCGTAAAAATATTGCTTATCATTATGACTTAAGCAACGATCTTTTCAAGTTGTTCCTGGATGAGTCTATGACTTATTCCAGTGCCTATTTCAAAGATTGGTCGATTAGTTTAAGAGAGGCACAAGCGGCTAAGTATGAGAATCTTTGTCGCAAACTGGCCTTGAAAGAGGGCGACCGAGTGCTGGAGATTGGCTGTGGTTGGGGTGGATTTGCTCAGTATGCCGCTACTAATTATGGCTGTCACATTACTGGTGTGACCATCTCGCAAGAGCAATATGATTATGCCTTGGCGCGTATCCAAAAGGCAGGTCTTAGCCATAAAGTAGAGCTGCGTATGCAAGACTATCGCAAGATTACGGGGCAGTTTGACAAGATCGTTTCGATAGAAATGATTGAGGCCGTCGGTCATGAGTATCTTGATATATTCTTTCAGCAGTGCGACCGTCTGCTTGCTAAAGACGGTCTATTGGCTCTGCAAATGATTACTTGCCCTGATAGTCGCTATGACTTATTGCGCGCTAATACTGACTTTATTCAAAAATATATTTTCCCTGGTTCTTTGCTTCTCTCCCACCGCCGCGTCAGCGAAGCAATGAAGCGCTGCCAGAGCGATCTTTTTGTGCACGATCTTGAAGACATGGGCAATCACTATGCCAAGACTCTTGGGCTCTGGCAGGAACGTTTTGAGGCTCAGTTGCCAGCGGTTGAAGCTCTTGGCTTTGACCAAATTTTTGTGCGTAAATGGCGCTATTATTTGTCGTACTGTTTTGCTGCTTTTGCTATGCGCAACATTACAGTGGTGCAGACGATTTATACCAGGCCGAACAATCTCAATTTGAGTCGGTCCGAACTCCTAAATCGCTTTGCCTAGCCAATCTAGGAAAACAATAATGACTGCTGATATTGATCAATCTATTGAACTCGCTGTTAGTAAACTCAAGGCTGGCTTACTGGTGGCCTTTCCCACCGAGACTGTCTACGGTCTTGGTGCGGATGCTTCAAGTGCTGCCGCTCTCGAGCGCCTTTACGCTGTCAAAGGAAGGCCCACTTCGCATCCTGTTATTGTTCATATTGCCAGTGTCGAGCAGTTAACCGATTGGGCTAAGGATATCCCTCCCCAGGCTTACCAACTGGCTGAGCGCTTTTGGCCAGGGCCCATGACTTTGATTTTGCCAAAGGCAGATCATGTGCTCAGTCAAGTTACCGGTGGGCAAGATTCAGTTGGCATTCGCATCCCCTCACACCCATTGGCTCTTAAGTTACTAAAGGCATTCGCTGGTGGCTTGGCGGCACCATCGGCTAATCGGTTTGGTCGTCTCTCGCCTACATCGGCTCAAGCCGTAGAGGCCGAGTTTGCTGACTCGTCTGACTCTCCTGATGAATTGGCCATGGTGCTTGATGGCGGACCCTGTGATGTGGGCATTGAGTCTACTATCATTTCACTGCTCTCCTCCCAAGCAAAAATTCTACGTCCCGGCATGATTGATGCTGCTTCGGTGGCTGAAGTTGTTGGTGTTGAAGCCTTTACCTCGGGGTCTTTTGCTTCTGCTGGCGAAACCCGTGTTCCTGGTGCACTTCCCAGTCATTATGCTCCCCAGACCAAGTTGACAGTCGCTTCCTCCGAGCGTTTGATTGAGCTAGTGCTTGAGCTTAATGCTATGGAGAGAAGCGCTGCTGTTTTTGCCTTTGATTCTACTGTGGCTAAGTTGAGGTCCAATCTTTCTGGCCTGGCTTTTGATTCTTTAGTGGTGGCTCCTGAGCAAGTCGATCAATATGCTCGGGCTCTTTATGAGCAGTTACGTCGTTTCGACAAGCTCAAACTCGATCGCATTTTTGTTGAAGCTGTTCCTGAAGGAAGCGCCTGGGACGGTGTTAGAGACCGCCTAGAGCGAGCCAGCGCCGAAGTCAGTGCCTAAGCCATTACTTAAGGAGATATAGTGCCAGAGCCCCATATTTATTTGATGATTGCTGCCTTTCTCACTACCACTGTAATGATGTTTGTCATTTGGCTGGTAAGTGAGCGTATCGGTAATGCCGGAATTGTGGATGTGGCTTGGGGTTTCGGCTTTGCTGTTGTGGCGCTTGTAGATGCGGCTTTGGCATACATGCATGGTTGGGGTAATTTCAGTCGTAGTGCCCTGATACTTATTATGGTGGCATTCTGGAGTCTGCGCCTGGGCTTTTTCTTGGCTTTTAGGTTTAAGAGAATGTGGCCAGAAGAAGATGGACGCTACAAGAAGTATCGCCAAGATTGGGGAAATAGAGCTAGTCTGGGATTGTTTCTTGCTTTCGAGATGCAGGCAATTTTGCTGGCCTCCCTGACTTTGCCTTTCGCTCTGGCGCTGACCAATTCCAATCAGCAAATTAGCGGCTTTGAGATTGCTGGTTTTGTCATTTGGCTAGTAGCCTTTGTTTGCGAAACAATTTCAGATCAGCAACTGGAGGGCTTCAAGAGTAGAAGACGAGAATCTGGCCATGCCAATCAAGTAAATGAAGTAAGTCAAGTAAATGAAGTAAATCAAGTAAGCCAAGTTTGCCAAGTCGGTTTCTGGAACTATTCAAGGCATCCAAACTACTTTTTTGAGTGGCTGGTTTGGTTGTCATTCTTTTGCTTCTCACTGGGCTCACCTGGCGGTATTTATACAATTTACTGCCCTCTGCTCATGCTGTTTTTCTTGACCAAAGTGACTGGTGTGAAGGCCACAGAAGAGCAAGCTGTTCGCAGTAAGGGGCAGGCCTATATTGATTATCAGCGCACTACTAGTGCCTTTGTACCCTGGTTTAAACGCTCGTAGGTAAGAACAGAACGAAGAGGAAAATCATGTCGACTCCAGATTTAGCTGAACAAAATACTGATACTACAGGCAGTTCCAGTTCTAATTTTGATTCTGAGTTTGCCCCTTTGCGTAAGCCTCAGTCAGAAGCCCTTATCTACGAAATTTTGGCGACAAATATGGTGCCTGATTTTCTCATTAGAGCTGGTATCAGGCAGATGCTTAAAACCAAATTGAAAGAGGAGCGTTTTGCTTCTCATGAACTGCAGCAAGCTCATTTGCTTGAGATGGTCAAAGAGCTATCGAACGCTCCTATTGCCATTGAAACTGCCGCGGCAAACGAACAACATTATCAAGTTCCCACTGAGTTCTTCAAGCTCTGTTTGGGCAAGCGCCTTAAATACAGCTGTGCTTACTATGAACCGGGCTACAGCCTTGATCAAGCAGAAGAGGCAATGTTACAGCTGACAGTGCAGCGAGCTGAAATTGTTGATGGCGACCGCATTCTTGAGCTGGGCTGTGGTTGGGGTTCCCTAACTCTCTACATGGCCGAGCATTTTCCTAAATCCAAAATCACAGCCGTTTCCAACTCTAAAACGCAAAGGCAATATATTGAGTCAGAGTGCGTCAAGCGCCAGTTGACCAATGTCGAAGTGATCACCTGTGATATGAATGATTTTCAGTTCTATGAACAAGTAGACCGGGTGGTTTCAGTTGAGATGTTTGAGCACATGAAAAACTACCGCTTACTCTTGCAGCGCATCTCTGGCTGGTTGAGTGATAGGGGCAAGCTTTTTGTTCATATCTTCAGCCACAAAGAACTCTGCTACCACTATGAAGATAAAGACGGTAGCGATTGGATGACGCGTAATTTCTTTTCTGGCGGCATAATGCCGTCTAACGATTTGCTCTTATATTTTCAGCAAGACTTGAAAATTGAGCAGCACTACACCGTCAACGGCCAGCACTATGAAAAGACCGCTAATCATTGGTTGGCGAATATGGACCGGCATAAGGCAGAGATAATGCCGATTTTAGTGACTACCTATGGGGCCGACCAAGCCACACGTTGGTGGGCTTTCTGGCGTCTTTTCTTCATGTCGTGCGCTGAGCTTTGGGGCTATAGCGAGGGCGAAGAATGGATGGTTTCCCATTACTTGTTCGCCAAGTCGTAAATAAGTGGCATATATGTACTAGACTTATCTCTTATTTGAGGAGATTACTATGCAAGGTTCTCAACCCTTGGTTATGGATGCCCTGCGCGAATCAACCAAAGAACTGCACGCCGATACTGAAGGACATCAGTTTCAGAAGCAGCTGGGCTCTGGCACAGTGAGAAAAGACTTGTATGTCAAGTATCTTGGTCAGCTTTATCTGATGCATAAGCATTTAGCTGATCTTCTGCCTCATGCCGCTGCTAACGATGCTCGTATAGCCGCTGTTCTTGCTCCTTACCATAGCGATTTGAGCGCTGTGGTGGGTGACCTGGGATACTTTGATGCTAGCACCGATAGTGTTGTGCCCCTGGCTGCTACAGCCGCCTTGCTTGACACCATGGACGAACTGGCTGAACACTCGCCGGTTTCGCTCTTAGGCCAGCTGTATGTCTTGGAAGGGTCAACTAATGGCGCTAAGTTCATGGCTAAGACTTTGAGAAAAGGCCTTAACCTGCCAGAGGAGAGAGGGGCCAAGTATTTTGACCGTTATGGCGATTTGCAGCGGGAGAGATGGACTAATTTTAAGGCTACTATGAATGCTCAGGGCTTTAGTCAGAGTGAGATTGACGCTCTAGTGGTCGAAGCTAAGCGCATGTTTCAGACCTTTTTTGAGATAGGCTGTGAGCTTGAAGCTTTGCCTAGCGCCGTTGCCTAGGGGGTGTCAGCTTAAGAATTTTAGAAAGGTTTGGAAAGTGCTTAAATGCGGTAATGACATGTAGTGTCAGGAGTTTCTATGAGCGCCAGCGAACCAATGCAACCTTCTTCCTCATCGTCCTCGATCGAGCCCAACGCTGAGGGCTCGCCAAGCGAGCGCGACCACAAGCGCATAGGACCATTAGCGGCCTGTCTAGAGTCTTTAGCCCATGTACGTAAAGCTTCCGCCGATAAGGCTATTGCTATTCGAGAGACTGATAAGCAAAGTGTTCGTCTGCTGCGTGGGTCGGTTGTCGCCGCCTTAATTTTCCTTTTCTTGCCCCTTGCTGGTTTCGCTAAGCATGCAATTATCTGTTTGATAGCGGCTGACTCGTTCTTTCTTCTCGCTCTAGCTATATATATAGTCGGGCGTTTTGGTATTTTGCGAGTGATGAGCCCTCGCCATGCCCTTGTCTGCTGGCAGTTAATGCTAGGAACGAGTTTATTTGCCATTGCTTTATCTATCAATGCAGTGTTTTTGCTCCTGATCAATTTGGCTGGCCAACATTTGATGAACCACTAAATTAGCTCTATTGACGCACCACTTATAGTGTCACTATCTCTCTCTGTCTGATTTATAAGACTGTTGACGGTGCCCAGTTGAAGAAGGGCCAATCTGAAGGTTAGTTTTCTATGCAGCCGGGCATATTAGGACACGTGAGGCGTTAACTGTATTGAGTTAGGTTGCAAAACCTATTGCTGTAGATACAGGCTGGAAAAGGATGGTAATTATGCTGCGGAGATCTGGTCCGATCCCTAAAACACTTCAGAAGTTACCGGCCGCGCCGGGATTGTCTGAAATTCACCACTATTTATCAGTGGCTATGGAGCATAGAGGGCGGCAAGTAGAGATTACCTGGTCAACTCCAGACCGAGCGATTGATTTTACTCTCAATATTCATTGTCCATGGCGCGGTGGCGACACAGAGTGGAAGCTCTTTGTTGGCAAGAATATGCGAGTGGTTTGGGACTATAAAAGCTGTGATGTTTTGCTCGTATATAATTTGATCATTTCTTCTTGTGGTGAAGTGCATCAGAGTGTACTTTTAGAGATTCTTCCAAAAGACGCGATACTCTGTTTATGCAAACTGCTAATACTATGGATGCCACCGATCCCAAAAGTAACCCGGCGGTTGGTACTCAAGACAATGCCTGGTCGCGATCGACATTGCCCCCAACCGGTGATCTCTCGTTAGTTGAGATTTCAAGACTATTGCAATCTATTTTGTTGGCCAAGATGACTGGTCGTCTTGATGTCGATCAAGGTAGCCTGCACTGCAAAATATTTTTTGTTGATGGTGAACCTCTTCATGCCGATGTGGGTGGCATTCTGGGTGATGAAGGAATTCTTGACTTACTGACTTGGCGTGAAGGAAAGTATAAGTTTGAACCGCGGGTAAGAGTTTCGCAACGCAATGTGGCCCAGCCAATTGAGAGTCTAGTAATTCTAGATAAAGTAACATTCTTGCGCAACGTTGGACTTCAGACCGATTCTGTATTGATTCGCAAGCATGAAAGTGTGGCAGGATATGATTTCGACAATTTAGCAGCTCATGATCCTACTGTGGCGGCCCACATGCTCAAGGCTCTTTATTCGGTTATTGACGACAAGACTTCAATAAAAGATCTTGTAGACAAGACTAGGCTGTCCCGCAGTCAGTGGGTTCCGCTGATTACACTGCTTCTCAATGCTGACTTGATTACTTTCACCAACGACTACATTGGTGTGAAAGAAGAAAAGCCAAGTATTGCGCCGAAGATAATTGATAAATCGAAAATTCATAGTGTCATGATGAATTTGAGACGGCCAGAGACTGGTATGTTCACCTATGAAGCCTTTCTCTACTTCTTAGAGCAAGAGTATTTCCGGGGCTATCGATCTGGCAGTCCGCTCTCGGTGATGGTAATGGAGATGCGCGTTATCAGCGGCCCCCCAAACTTTGAAAGGCAGCCGCTTGATACTCCAGCACTGGCTGAGGTTGTTAGACGTGTAAGTAGGCTTAAGCGACATATCGATTTATTAGCCCACTATGACCAATACGATTACGCCATGCTCCTGCCGAACACCAAAACAACTGGTGCAAATACGTTCGCTCAGAGAGTAGCTAAAGCAATTTGGAGTGCATCTCTTGCACCTGGCGTTGATAGCTCTAATTTGTCCTTGGCATTTGGTGTTGCCTGCATCCCTGAAGATTGTTTAGACCTTGGTGTTCTGTTGGCGGCTGCAGAAGCAGCCAAGGCAGCAGCTCTGCGTGCGGCCATGCCGATTGCTCTTTATCGCGACATAAAATAGAGTGCGTTTTACTGCGGTATCTGTGAGGTAATCTGATTAAACAGATTGACCACAGCTAAAATGGCAATGACGAGCAAGATGCAGCCTGAAATCGCACATGCCGCCACGATTTTGGTGGCTTTACCTAAATAGCGAGAAACCTGGGGGTTTTGCATCACGCCGCCGAGCTTATCGGTCAGGCCACTATTGGCTAGTACGTCATTTGGGTAGAGAACCTTAGGATCTGTACTCGGGTTTACCGGCTCTGTATTTGTCGAACTTGTATTCGGTGGCTCAGAATTCGGTTCCATTGTAAGCCTCACTTGTAATTCTTTTTTTTAACTTAATTCCTATTATAGGCTTAAATTTCCATATAGGCTCAAACGCTTAAATTTACCGGACACTTTCCTTTTGCCTTTGTTTTACCGGCAAGTATTTGCGCCACTCCAGTAATGGCCTGATCGCTAGGGTCAAATGTTGCTAGCGAGGTGATTACCGAATCTTGCAACTTGAGAAAATCGTAGGGTGTGTCAGCGGCTATATGAAGCAAGCCAAAATTGTCACTATCCTTCGCATTTATTTGCGCCAATTGTTCACCTAGCTCAATTTGACCACTATTGATAAAGGCGCGAAACGTGACGTATAAAATTTTTCTCTTGCTTGACCGAAGTTTGGCTAAGACAGAGACAACTTCTTCGTGGTTCGGGTTTAGGCTGTAGTGGTGTTCTTGTATGTCTAAATTTTCTAGCTCTAACTTTGCGGCTAAAGGAAGGCTGTAGCGTGGATGATGCGGAACGACTACGGCTAGCTGCTGCTCTTTTATACTCAACGGGTCTACATTACCCTTCATTAGCGCCGCAGAGCTAGTACTAAATTTGGTGCTAGTAATAGTGTCATCTTGGATGGTGCGAGCAAAGGCCGAGAGTTTCTCTTCATTCATCGGGTCTAGGCAAGTTGGTCTTTTACTAAAGAGCTTGTCGAGTCTAGACCAACATGCATCAAGCCGCTCTTGAGAAATACGACCGCTCGCAATGGCCTGCGCTATCGCCTGCACGGCTTCTTGAGATTGCACATAGGTGCCGCAAACCAAAATGAGATCGATGCCCGCTTCAATGGCCATGACGCAGGCTTCACCTAGACCATAGGCTTTGGTGATGGCATGCATGGTCATGTCATCTGATATGGCAAGTCCGTCGAACTCTAGCTTCTGACGCAGAATCTCACTTACGACCAGTGGTGATAGGGTGGCTGGTCGTTGCTGCTTTTCTAGTTGAGGCAGCCAGATGTGGCCAATTAAAATAGAGCGCATGGCTTTGATATTTGCTGCAAATGGTTCTAGATCGTAGGCTTCAAGTTCTACCAAGCTCTTATTAACTATGGCTAGCTCAAGATGTGAATCTTGGCTTGTGGAGCCGTGGCCCGGGAAATGTTTGGGGCAAGCAACTAAGCCTGAAGATTCAATCTGGTCTATTACTTGGCGACCCATGGAAGTACAGAGGGAAGTTTCACTACTAAAGGCACGGGTAGCAATCACCGGGTTTAGTGGGTTGGTGAGCAGATCGAGAGTTGGAGCTAAAAGTAAATTGAATCCTAGTGTCTTTAATTGACGACAGCTAATTTCGGTGATTTTTCTAGTGCTATCTATTTCGTTTATAGCAGCTAGAGCCATGGGAGACGGCAGTGGTGAAAGTACATGATCAAAGCGTTGCACGGCTCCACCTTCTTGATCGACGGTCAAGACTGGGGCATGTAGGCAGGCATCAACAATGTCTTTAGTCAGTGTGCAAAGCTGTTTCAAATCATTGGCATTTTCTTTAAATAGCGTGATACCACCAAGAATGCCATTCTTCAGTGCATGCTTGTGCTGATCGTCTAACACAAGGCCAGGCAATCGACCAATAACCAGTCTGCCTGCCAATTGTTCTGTAGTTAGATTTTTCAATTCAATATCTAAGAAAGTGGGGCAATCAAGCGATAAACGTCAACTGGTTTTTGCCGCCCTTTGACGTTGAATTGGCCAAGGAAGTCAAATTTGAAGTTATCTTTTGCTAGCTCGTAGGTAGCGCCTTCAACGATTACGTCGCCTGGACGATCATCGCCTATAAGCTTCTCTAGGCGAAACACTAAGTTGGCAGTATCACCAAGAAGAGCTGGATTAGAAGCGTTAGAGCCTAAATTTCCGGAGGCAACAGGCCCGGTAGGAAGGGCCAGACCTTTTTGTCAGCAGCCAGTTTTAGAGTAAGGATTTTCAATTTTAGAGCAGTGAAACAAGCCTGACAGGCTGATAGTCCACCACCGCTCTTGGCGTCGTTACCCTGCCAGTAAGCCATGATGGCGTCACCAGCAATTTTTTCTAGCTGGCCATAATTCTTATTGATCTCATCGTTGAGATTGTCGAATACTTTTTGGGCCGCTTCCATTACCAACATTGGTTGAGTGGCATGGTCTTCCATTAAGGAAGTAAATCCTTTAATGTCACCTACCAGAATGGTGGCATTCATCATTTGAATGCGAAACTGAGTGCGGTCTTGTGAATCGTCGTTGTCGTCATTTTGATTGGGATGATCAAACTCTGGTGGATTGACAAGAAGCTCGTACTGGGCGATCTTGACGCGATCGCCCGAGTGCAAATGATATTCCTTGCCTGGCGTCAGACGACCACCGTTGAGCATGGTGCCATTGGTCGAACCAGCATCGATAATTGTCCAGCCTTCAGTTTTACAGCGAATTTCAGAATGCTGACCTGAGACTTCAGGATAGGGCAGAACTAGCTTCTTGATGCCGCCGGAGGCCGGTTTCCGGCCAATTTGTAGTACCTCGCCTTCGGCTAGTTCGACAATATATGATTCCGGTGTATCCGGATTGACCGTAAGAGTGCCTGTCCTCATTGAATCACACCGCTAAAAGTAAAACGTTCAAGCACGGGCAGTTTTAGCTTTAGTTAGAGACTTTTTTAATTCTTCAACTCTGTCTAACTTTTCCCAAGGAAGATTGAGATCTGGCCTTCCGAAGTGGCCATAGGCCGCTACATTACGATAGAAACGGCCATCGTTGAGCTTAGGCAGCTCTGTCAGAGCAAAAGTTTTGATAATTGCTGCTGGTCTGAGGTCAAAGGTGGTTTTAACTAGTTCGGTAATCTCATGATCTGGCAACGTTCCGGTGCCGAATGTAGTGACATGAACCGATACTGGTCTGGCCACGCCAATAGCGTAGGCAATCTGTACTTCACAGCGCTCAGCAAGGCCAGCTGCAACTATATTTTTTGCCACGTGACGGGCTGCATATGCAGCGGAGCGGTCCACTTTTGTTGGATCCTTGCCTGAAAATGCACCACCGCCGTGGCGTGAATAGCCGCCATAGGTGTCAACGATGATTTTGCGACCAGTTAGTCCGGCATCGCCGTGGGGGCCGCCCACTACGAAACGTCCCGAGGGATTGATCAGATATCTGGTCTGTTCATCGGGTTTGATTGAGAGATCTTGGAAGATTGGCATGATCACATAGGCTTTCAAGTCTTGGGCTATGCGCTCTTGCAGCTTGACGTTGTCCTCGATGCCATCAACGATAGGATCGTGCTGGGTGGAGACAACTATTGAGTCGACCCTGACTGGTGTATTGCCGTCATATTCGATGGTCACCTGGGTCTTACCGTCAGGTCGTAGATAGTCTAAGGTGCCGTTTTTTCTTACTTCTGTTAGGCGTCTGGCAATGCGATGGGCTACCGAAATAGGCATGGGCATCATTTCAGGTGTTTCATTACAAGCGAAGCCAAACATCATGCCTTGGTCGCCAGCTCCTGTTTCGTCACCAAGATCAGAGCTTTGTTGGCCGTCAGAGTTACTAGTGTCTGCTGTCGGGCGGCTTTCGAGGGCATGGTCAACGCCTGAAGCAATATCTGGAGACTGTTTATTGAGTGCCGTGAGAATTGCGCAAGAAGCAGCATCAAAACCGCCACCTTTTTCTGCAGTGTAGCCAATTTCGGCAATTACCGAGCGCACTAGCTCTTGAAAATCTACATTGGCCTTACTGGTGATTTCTCCGGTGACTAACACTAAACCTGTCGATACTGCACATTCTGCAGCTACTCGTGACTTAACGTCTTGCGAGAGCATAGCGTCTAAAATGGCGTCTGATATCTGATCGCAGACCTTATCGGGGTGGCCTTCAGTGACTGATTCTGAAGTAAATAAATAGGTGTTGGTCAACTGAATAACTCCTTGAGTCATGCAAAATGCTTTGCTTTAAAAGCCGCAGCGAAGCCGCTTTCAGAAAGCTGAACCTGCTATGCTACCATTTTTTGATGATACTGAAATAGATCTATCAAGTGTTACCATATTAAGGAACTTATTATTGGACGGGACATTGGATGCCAACTGCATATTCTCAGAAAAGTGACCGTGATTTAGTTTTAGCCTGCCAGAAGCGTGAGCCCCAGGCATTTGAAGAGCTAGTGAAACGGCACCAACGCACTGTCTATTCCTTGCTATATCAATTGGCTCCAGATTGGGAAGATACTTCCGACTTAGCTCAGGAAGTTTTCATACGGGTTTGGCGTTCTATTAACAATTTAAGAAATCCGGCCTCCTTTCGTGGCTGGTTGACCCAAATAGTTACCAACCTCTTTTATGATGAATTGCGCAAGCGCCCGCGCCGGCTGCCTACCGTTTCTATGGATGACTCCCATGGTGAAGACGGCGAGTCGGACGGTTCTACCCGCGATATTCCCGACACTGGCATTCTCCCTGACGAGAAAATTCTAAACAAAGAAATCTCGGAAGTAATACGTCAAGCAATGTTGCGTTTGCCGGAACAGTTTCGTACAGCCATCGTCTTGAGAGAAGTGGAGGGCCTAAGCTACGATGAAATTGCAGTGATAACACAGACAGAGATGGGCACGGTGAAATCTCGAATTGCCCGAGCTCGAACCAAGCTGCAAGAGTTGCTTAAGCCATACATAGAACAGTCACAGTCAGTAACTGAGGTCTCTAGTGATGGTTGACTCTATTTGCGATAACTATAAGGATGAGCTTTCGGCTCTGCTTGACAATCAAGTGGCCCCTAGCTTGAAAAGTGAAATAGAATCGCATCTTGAGGCTTGCCACGATTG
>LNEX01000232.1 GCA_001464165.1 bacterium Ga0077546 | reverse complement strand
ATGGACAGTACTGTCTCAAGATTTAGAAGTCATTTGAAACTCAAATTCCTGGTACCTGCTATAAACTACATTGCCTCTATGGTTCTCGCAGGCAGGTCTGAACTTGAATTAGCTGATTTGTTCTATTGGGGTAAATGTATCCTGGATGTTGCAAAAGTGCCGTCAAAACCAGCCCAATGGCTTCTTTGCCATGGAGTGCAAATTTGAATGAATAATCGTAGCTCCAGATCAAAAATTGTTTCAGTTGGAACAATCATCGCGGTCGGCTTTGCTCTTCTAACTTCCGCTTGCACCAACTCCAAAAACTCTGTAGGCGCAAACTCGGCACAATCAAGCATTCCGTACAGCGAGACCAAAGAGAACTTAGAATTCTTAGAAAGAGCAAAAGCCTATATTGCTGTCGGTAAATATGAGCAAGCCAATGAAATATTAACAAAAATACTATCTAACACTCCTAACTCAGCCTCCGCACACCATTGCCGCGGCTATATCTACAGCCAGACAAACAAGCAAGATCAAGCAATTGCAGAGTATAGCCGTGCCCTTGAGTTAAATTCGCAAGAGGGAGATTCATGGCATGCTCGCGGCGAAAGTTATATGGCAATAGGCTCTTATGAAAAAGCGGTCTTAGACTACAGTAAAGCAATAGCAATCAATCCAGTCTATTACAGCTGGTACAGAAGGTCTTGCGCATACTTAAAGCAAGATGATTTTAGAAAGGCAATAGAAGACGCCAATCAATCGCTCAAAATAAATCCAGAATTCGCCCCTTCCTATTTAAACAAAGTGGTGGCAGAGCGCAAATTGGGTATGGACAAGGAGGCAGTGGCAGACCTCGCCAAGACCAAGGCTTTAAAAGTAAACGGCTCTTACGCTTTGAATGAACGGGCAGACTTTCTCTGGAACGAAGGAGAGCCGCTGCTGGCAATCGCCGATTTAGATCAGCTTGTAAGGCTTTTACCCACGTTTTCCTCGGCATACTTTACGCGCGCACGTTGCTACCTTGCTCTTGAGAAACCGGAGCAAGCCAAAGTTGACTTTGTTACTGCAAGTCGTTATGACCAGCATAGCGACGCCTACGCAAGCTGGCTGAAACAAACAGCTGATTTAGAATACGATCTAGCAAATAAAGCGAAAACACCGGCTCAGCAGTGGGCTATTGCTTGCGGGGCACTACTATTTGCCACAAACGGACATGGCATCCACTCATTAGCTGGGCAGGCAATCACCGAAGCAAACAAGAGTGCTCAGGCAAAATCCATCTATCAATGGTGGCGTATTCGCACCCGAGAAGACTTACTCGCACAGCTGCGGTATTTGAAAAACGGTAGCGGTCACGATGGTCTTTGGCAGACCTATGTAAAAGTCAAAAGGGGCGAGATCAAGCCTGATCAAGCAGCAGTTCTAGCGCAAGATTTAATCAACGGAAGCTACAAAGAACGCATGCAAATTGTACGTCAATACGACGACAAGCTTGGAAGTCGCGGTCTCAGTACCTGGGATAATTGCCGCTATATCAACTTAGTGCGCTGGGGCTATCTGCTTGGTTTTGTCAGCGAGAAAGAAGCCTACGATTTAATCATGCCAATTGCCGACAGGATTCAGAAGTCTTGTAATAGCTGGCAACAAATGAATGATGAGTACTTGATTGGCCGCAAGTTCTGGTCGCTGGCGCAATGGAAGGAAGATCAAGAGAACAATGATCGCATAGTGAAGCTGCTACTTACGCAGAAGACCAGCCCCTGGGCTACTTTGCCATGGAAGACGAAATTAGATAACTAGATTCGTCAAACAATCTGTTACTCTGAGAATGATAGTATTCCCGAAAACAAATGCCACCAGTGATAGTAGCAAAAAAAAAGCAGTCGCACCTCTTTGCTTATGAGAGGTGTGACTGTAGGGAGACTTTCATCTAATTACCTTCATACTTACCTTTGCCCAGAATGCGTCGTTAAATGATGGGCAAAACTTCCGAAGAAATTCTTTTATGCGTAAAAATTTTGCTTCTAGGATCGGATCATCTAACTCTATACGCTCTTTTACCCGCCGGTAGTCAACCATCATATTTGCAAACATTTCAGCCTTATCTTCCTCAACTGCAGACATTGAATACCTATTAAGAAAGCCGACCAATGCATAATTAAGCATAAACATCGTGGCAGTTTTTTTTGCACTCTGCCATCCAGATCCGTATTTAAAGTCTGGCTCATTGAGCGCGGACCATGAAGAATCAGTGTAAGTATGATTCTCTTTGGAATCTATAATATGAAAGAACTCGTGATGAATTACTAGACACAGCAATTTTGCTGGAAAGTCTTTGCCAATACCCGTATCTAAATACAAGATTTCATTATCATGATCTGCTAAACCAGCCGTAGCTTGGTCTGCCACTTTTAAGTCTCTACACAAAACGATTTTCTTGAGACCAGATCTCAGAATTACTTCTGGCGGGTACTGCGCGAATTCGTCTAAAAATATAGGTAAATAGGTTTTCAAATCACTTGAATTTGGGTTTGAAGCTTCGATAAGTCCAGAGGAACTTTGAACAGGGAATGATTCGTCCTCGGTTTCAATTACAATGTGAAACTGATCTGCTAGCTGAGCAAGTTTTGAACCTTCTGCCTGGTGTGCTGCACAGGGCTTGCCATGATAGAAAATTGACGAAATCACGCACCAAGACAAAAGCCAAATCAAACGCACAAGCTGTATAGACGGGAATTGAAACCTCACGGCTGACTCCAAGCAACGTTCACAGTGGCAGAAGGACAAAAGCACCGATCGTAACTATTAAACCCAATTTTACCAAAACTTCCATCATCAAAATGCAAGCCTGCTGCCTATAACAATGGCTAACCTGCCTGCCACCGAAAATTGATCGAACCACAAGAGTCGCGACTAGATTCAACTTGTCACTTAACTAAATTTGCTGAGATTTGTAGAACATTGATAAAGTGACTAGATAAGTGACACAAAATCGACTGCTTTTGCTTCAAAATAATTTGTCTTGCAAACGAACGGCCGTATAAGTGACACTATCAACAGAGGGGCAAAAAATTGCTAATAGGCTATATGCGGGTATCAAAGGCTGATGGCTCCCAAACCGTCGACCTACGGATGGACGCTCTCGTGGCCGCTGGCGTCACAAAGAAGCGAATGTATGAGGAGTGAGCCTCAGGCAAAAAAAGACGACCGTCCTGGTCTAGACGCTTGCCTTAAAGCGCTGAATTAAGGCGATACGCTGCTTGTTTGGAAGCTCGATCGCCTTGGCCGCGACCTAACTCACTTAGTCAATCTCATTCAAGACCTCTCAAAACGCGGAGTAAAACTAAAGGTACTAACTGGTCGGGGTGTCAGTATTGATACCACCACAGCTTCAGGCAAAATGGTGTTCGGAATCTTCGCAGCCCTAGCTGACTTTGAGGCCTCCCTTATCTCTGAGCGAACACTGGCCGGTCTAGCCGCCGCCAGAGCACGTGGACGAGTAGGCGGCCGTCGCCACACAATGACGCCAGCGAAAGTGCATATGGCCAAGGCGGCAATGGGCAAGCCCGCTACAGTGGTCAATTGAATATTCCGGACCAAACTGATCGGTCATTCTTTCCGTCAAGAAAAAACGGTATTAAACTGGCTTATCTGGCGAAAAGCCTGGCAGGTAACCAGTCCTTACTTGACGAAAGGCTGATTTTGTCAAGTTCTTCGAATTTCCAAGTAGCTTACTGGGCTTTTTGTGTTTTTAAGGCTGGTACGTGATCTACTGCTTTCGGAGGCTTTGCTGGAGCTAACCCTCCCACCCAAGGAGCAAAACAGACTTTTCCTATCAACCGCAATTGTTACTCAGCTTGGTTTCTAGAATCATCTTTTACGATATCGCGTTCACTGTCTTCCAGGGCTAGTCGCTTGGTTCGTTCCCAGTCAGCTACAGTTGCTAGTTTGGCTGTAGACGCGCAGTTTGGGCTAATAAGTTGATGCTCTGCCCAGTATTTTTCGACCCGCTGAAGGTGTTCATCGCTAAAACCCGATAGATTTTGCTCATAGCCGCTGGCATGAGGCAAGGCTTCATAGACATCGAGTCTAGGTTGGTCGTTCGATAACCAGTCATGAAAGGTATCATTGTCTAGCTTCGTATGTTCATGCGCATGACTTGAATGAACCCTGAAGATGATGTCATCCCCACAGCTTCTACAAATATGAGGCTGATCTCCAAGTGCAGCTTTCTCCACATAATTCTTCGAATTTTTAGCTGCTTCAAGTTTGTCAGCTGCATGGTTTTCATAATGGGTTCGAGGTTTGTGCAATATTCTGGGTTCGCCGTGCCTTGTTCTTAGTTCTTGCTCAATGGCATGTATGCAGCATGCCGGAATATAAGCGAGCTGATGCAGGACAAAAGAAAACCAGTGAGTAAGATCGTCCCAGTAGCTGGTGTGTGGGTTGGTCATGATATCTAGCACCTATTGCCCGGCGGCCGATGCACAGAGAAATCGACCAGCTTGTCTTTGCTGTTTCTTCGCTAACTAGTGCTGTCTAACCTATTCATTCTGACACCTGGGGGCGATTATTAGTGAGGGGCGAGCTGATGGAGAAAGGTACAATGCCGCCGTTTGTCTGGATAGCAGTTAGGGAGCCACCACTACCAAGCTTGTAAGCAGACTAAGGCCTTAAATGTCTAAGCTTCGAAATTCAAATAGTAACGGAAAACTACAATATTTGTGCTAAGTCAGGCAGCGCGTGGTAGAGTCGAAGTTTTTGCCAACGAAATAGCTTCGGATAATAATGATCCTAGGCTAAATGAGAGGAGCTTTTGCTACGAACTAAATGATAAAGAAAGTGTTGCTACCAGTAAACGATCAAGAGTCAGCCCTAGTAGCTATTGAGTGCGCTATGGCAAG
>LNEX01000231.1 GCA_001464165.1 bacterium Ga0077546 | reverse complement strand
TCAAAGGCTGACATACCGACACTCATCATTTCAATAGCGCAACAAGAGGTACCGAAAGTCAAGGGCCAGACCGAGTTAGACCGGGCTAGGTTAGCCCCCCAGCTGACCGCGGGGGAAATCGTTTTAACAAGAGAGTCAATCATTAGATCAAGGGATGAGAGAGTAACTGTTTCTCTCAACTCTTCTGGTACGACCGGATTCGTGTTACTCATGCTCTCCACTCACTTCTTACTTTTCGTATTTATCTAAAAATTCAAACCAATCAACAAAATCTAAAACTGAACCAATCTTGGCTCTGCTCCCAGCTCTACTCCCAGCTCTACTCCCAGCTTTACTCCCACTCGAGAGCCCCCTTCTTCCAAGCATAGACAAGGCCTACCACTAGGATGACAAGGAACATAGAGATTTCAATAGGTCCAACCATTTTCAGCTTCATCAACTCAGCGCTGGCTGGCAACATCTGACCTAGGGCATCAGCGCCGACTAACAATCTTGGAATGCTGTCAGTAGCAAGCAGCCAAGGAATGATGAAGATGATTTCAATATCGAAGAGAATAAATAGAATGGCATACAAGTAGTAGCGCACGTCGAATTGCACCAGGGCTTCTTGCATGGGCTTCATGCCGCATTCGTAAGGTTGATTCTTGACTGAGTTGGGGCGGTGATAGCCAAGAAGTAGCTGCAAGACCCAAGCCAAGAGAATCATCCCAAGGGCCGGAAGGGCGAACCCTACTGCAACGAATAAAAATATCTCGCCAAGCTGCAACGAACTCTGATCCACTTTTGTTGCTCTTCCTTACTAATGGGTACTCCGTGGTAAAGCATAGCAGGCTAAAAGCCAGGTGGCATACGCCGTAGATTATAGCCAAGTAAGCACCGCCAATATGTCTCGGAGTATGTCTCAAGATAGGTGGATCTGCATCAGGCTAACTGAGAGCAAACTCATCAATTACGGATTGCAACTTTCTGATAATTAAATCGCTGAAATGGGCATCACTAGTAGAAATACGCACGATTGAACTAGGAAATAATGGTTAACAAAACCGGCATCTTTAGCGTTCCTCTTGTAGTCTCCTAAGTAGGTAGGTAAGAGGTACTGGAATCCCTTGAGAGCAACAGTTTCAATAACAAACGTAATTAGCGCCCCAGAACACGGCAAAAGTAATCCGATGACCATGCAACAACTCCCGCCCAAACGCTTCAAAGAACTAGATCAACTTTGTCAGAAGCTGGGAGTTACTTGTGGGCGCATGGGCTTAATCAATGAAGCCCTCACTCATAGTTCTTACGCGGCAGAAAACCCCGGTAGCCAAGACTATGAAAAACTCGAATTTTTTGGCGATGCAGTACTGAAATTCGTCATCAGCGAATATCTTCTAGAGCGGTTTCCTGATTACGACGAAGGCCAACTAACAGAGCTTAGAGCTGTTTTAGTTTCAGATCGGATATTGGCCGAAATAGGTGAGCAGGTGAACTTGAGCAAATATATTTTGCTAGGGCGCAACGTGCAAACTCGACCATCGATCACGGCAAACGCTATGGAAGCGTTAATTGGCGCAATTTATCAGGACCTTGGTCTGTTCCAAGTACAAACGCTATTAGTGCGCTTATTTGGCCATCAAACCACTGTGGTTGATCGTGACGAAATCAAAGACAACTACAAAGCGCAATTGCAAGAGTTCACGCAATCTCGCGCAGAAGGCACTCCTAGCTATGTAGTGGTAAGCACAGATGGCCCACCCCATGATCCAATTTTTACAGTAGTTGTAAAACTGGAAGGCAAGCCTCTAGCGGAAGGAACTGGTAAATCGAAAAAAGCAGCCGAGCAAGAAGCTGCTAAATTAGCTTTCCAAGCGCTACAAGACCCACGCTCAGTAATGGCATAAGAGCGACTGAGGATTACCTGACTAGGGTTGTAGTCTGAGTTAGCAAAAAAGGAGCATCAATTCGATGATGCTCCTTTTTCAATTTCGATAAGTGCCCTTAGCGAGCTTAAGGTGCCAAGTCTTGCAAGGTCGGAGCGCCCGAAGGTGCAGATGGCACGCTAGAACCACCATTAGCATCAGATGGTGCTAGGTCAATGCGGCTTCCACCTGGGGTTGGTGCCTCTGTATTACTAACAGGTGCAGACACAGGGGCAGCAACAACGGTATCTACTGATTGGTCAAGACCAGCAGCATATGCCAGCTCTCTTGCTTTCGTACGCAATACCAAAGCTTGCTTGTCAGCCTGGGCTGCCTTGTATTCAGCTTCAGCGGCTTTCAAGTGCGCCTTAGCTGCTTCGAGTTGCTGCTTAGCTTGATCTAACTTTTTGTGGGTAGCTGAAACCTTAGACTCAGCCATATCTACTTCTAGGCTCGTTGGCGCAGCCACAGGAGCCGCTACTACTGTAGTCGAGCTGGACGATTTGCCAAGCTTAAGAGGATTGGCGTGGGCTGCTGGCGCCACCAAAAATGCACTCAACCCGAATGCCAAAACTGTAAGTGCTTTCCTTGTCATGAAGAATCCTCATAAATACTTTGATCTCAGACCGATAATCAACAAGTAATTATTATAAGGAATAACTTGCCAACCGCACAGCGCAAGATTGGCCACCGGTGCGCCTTCCCAGCGAAACCCAAGAGAGCCCATCGGGATATCAACAGCGATACGATGGCACCCCTTCGGATAGGCAAGAGATCTACTTAATCAATCCAGGCGCAACCAATGGATATACCTTCACGCTGTTCACTAGAGCGATTATGAGGTGAAAATAATGCCAGACTGTAGGGCCGTTAACCCCTTATAAATGGTGAATTTATGCAAAGAAACTGCAATAAGTATAAATGTTCATTCAATACTGATGCAGTTCTCTTGAAAGCTACATATCTATTGTTCTATATTCTCTACTTCGCCTGTGCGCGATTGGGCTTTTGACCGAAAGCTCCAAATTGGCTTTTTGCCAGTTTCTGGAGTTGGAGGGCAAGAGCGCCTGAGGGCAGTAGATTTACAACCAATCACCATAGCTTTGCACCTCGAGCGTACCCCGCTCAGAGACAACCACAAAGCACTGGCGCCGGTGAGCTTCGAATCCTTCAAATACTATTCAAGATTCGCAAGCCACACATTTAAAAGGACAAGGGAGTGACTATTTCAGTGACTGAACAGCAGCTAGAACCCAACTCGAAATCAGAATTCGAGCGACTTCTCGAACAATCTTTAAGTTTCAAGTTTGAGCAAGGGGACATAGTCTCAGGCGGCGTAGTCCGTATCGAAAGAGACGGGATACTCGTAGACGTAGGCGGAAAATCTGAAGGCTTCGTGCCTCAGAAAGAAGTTTCCAACATGCCTATCGACAAAATTGATGATGTCGTCAAAGTCGGCGAGAAGTATGAGTTCTACATTCTTAGAGAAGAGAACGAGAACGGTCAGCTAACTCTCTCACTGAAGCGTGTTGCTCAGGCGAGAGGATGGGTCTTACTGGAAAACCAGAAGAAGAACGACGAAACCATTCGCGCCAAGATTTCAAACGTTGTCAAAGGCGGCGTAGTTGTAGACGTATACGGCCTGCGCGGTTTCGTACCAGCCAGCCAATTGCGTGTTAAAGGTACAACTCCAGAAGAATTGATTGGTATGGAAATACCAATGAAGATTCTAGAAACAGATACCAAGCGCAACAAACTGATCTTGAGCCAACGTCTGGCTGTGCAAGAAGAGAAAGCTGCTCAAAGAGAGAAGATTCTATCTACCCTCGAATCTGGTCAAGTGGTCACTGGCGAAGTTGTTCGTATCGCAGATTTCGGTGCTTTCATCGATCTAGGCGGCCTCGACGGCTTGCTCCCTATCTCAGAAATTTCATGGGAACGTGTCAGCCATCCATCAGATGTGCTGAAAGTTGGCCAAATGGTCACTACAAAAGTTCTCAAAGTCGATCAAGAGAAAGGCCATATCAGCTTGAGCCTCAAGCAAATGCAGCCTGATCCATGGAAAGAAATTGAAGACAAGTTCGGCGAAGGTCAAGTTGTGAACGGAACCGTTCGCAAAATTCAGAGCTTCGGCGCCTTTGTTCAAATCTATCCTGGTGTAGATGCTTTGTTGCCTACAGTTGAAATGTCTGATCAACCTACTGCTAAACCAGAAGAAATTGTTCAAGTCGGCCAACAAGTAAAAGCAATTATCAAGAAGTTCTCTCCTAAAGAGCACAAGATTTCCTTGAGCTTGAAAGGTATGGACGTCAGCGACTTGCTCAACTAATAAAGCCGCTGAAAAGCATAAATTACAAAAGACCCGAGCCCAGCTTGGGTCTTTTGTTAACTAAGCAAAATCAGTCCTTAAATTTGCAAATTTTGTTTCAATATATAACGAAAGCTGGAACCAGCTAGCCAAGTGGCAGTCTGTGGTTTCACCAAAGCAGTCAACAATGGCAATTTCAAAACTAGCCGGACTCATACCACCAATAGAACTATTTTTCTGGGTTGCACCACTTGGTCGCGCCATCCGATTATTCTTCGGCGCCTTCCGACCCAGCTCTCTCCGCAATTTCTCCTACCGAAAATTCAAAGTAGCTTGCCTGTGGATGGGACCAGAATCATTCCACTTAGTTGCTCTTGCTGCAGTGTCCGTAGCGATAGCTCTGACCATTCAATGCGTAATAGAATTACAAAAATACCGAGCGGAAGAGCTATCTGGAGCAGTAATTTCAATTGGCTTGCTTCGCGAAATCGGTCCGCTCACTGTCAGCCTGGCCTGGTGCGCCAGAGTGGCTGCTCGCATTGCCGCGGAAGCACAAGCCTATTGCGATGTCGGCAAAAGTGAAGAATTTGCCCAACAATTTGTTCTGCCCAATTATCTAGCAACACTAGCAATGTCCATTCCACTTGGAGCTTATGGCCTTGTCATAGGTTTCATTACCGGGGCGCTTGTCGCACCAATGTTAGGTGTCTCTTCGACTTCAGAATTCCTCCACACGGCCAGAGGTGGAATTCAAATGAAAGACATCATCGTGTATTTCATAAAGCTTGTATTAGTAAATCCCACAGTAGGTTTTTTTGCTGGTTGCGCCGCTGGTGCCACTACTAATCACAGCAATAACGCGGCACCATCAAACGCTGTCACCGCTACTTTTATCGTTGGCTTCTTTGCCAATTTGGCCGTCACCTACGCTGCCTATCTAGCGAGATAATAGAAAAAATCTATGGATGAGAGCTCACTGGGAGTTTTCACGGTGCTGGCAGTGATTCTCTTGCTCTGGGGCTACCTCTGGTTCAAGGGCACCGGAATTTTAGGTGCCACTCAAACCATCAACATTTTCTTTCATGAAGTAGCACAATTAAATGATAACGCCGATGTTTTTTTAGACGGCATTAGAGTGGGAATGGTCGACAAAATACTATGGCAAAATGAGCGAAAAGTATTGGTACGAGTACAAATCACATCAAATAAAGTTGTCATTCCCCAAGGCGCTACTTACCGAATTTTGACCAATGGCATCGTTGGCGCTAAGTATATTGAAATCGACATTCCTCATGCGCCTGATATTAGAGCTGGTCTGCCGGCGCTGCCAGATGAAGCCGAAGTAGAAGGAGTCGACCCAGCTCGTCCAGAGCTAGCAATCAACAAACTAGTGATTTCAAAAACTACGAAGAAGATCGCACTCGACTAGTTCGAGAGGCCGATCAACTATCAATTTTGGCAATCAAGACTATGCCAGTCATAGACAACGCCTTACCTCTAGAAAAAGACCTTACTGAAATTGCTCACGACTTGAAAAAAGTGAGCAGAAAAATTAGCAACCTCTTGGACGATCCTAATTTTACGAACGATCTCAAAATCACCACAACCAAACTCAAAGAAACAGCTGACTCAGTGCAAATCACAGTGCGCGACATCAACACCACACTGAAAGATAAAACACTGAGAGAAGATCTCCTCACTGCACTGAAAAATTTGAACAACGCCACAGAACATGTGCAGAATTCAGTGACTGCCGTAGAAAAAATGTCTAAAGATCTAAAGCTACGAACCGATGTCAAAGACATGCTTCTGCAAGCACGGAAAACTCTAGACAAAGTTGATTCGCTCTTAAGCCGCCCAGGCTTTGGCTCTGACATAAAAGAAACGCTGGCTACCACCCGCGAAGCTATTGGTCATTTAGATACTGTGGCCAGGCAACTAAATCAAATTCTGGATAAGCGCGCACCAATAATGCACTTGATGTTTGGTCGCCCTGGTCAGCTAAAAGAGCTCAAGGATCCAAAACCAAAAGAGCAAAAACCAAAAGAGCAAAAAGCAAAGGCAAAAGAAGAGAGTTCGACGCTGGCTCCCGAATCAGCACCAGTGCAATCAATAGCGCCACCAGATCACCCAGGTCATCAAGACCAAACTGAGCAGACTGGACTAAGACAACAGACTGGTGAATCAGGAGAACCCGGACTGCAAGAGCATAACGAAATAAAGCCTGAACTGAAATAAGAGGTGCACAAGCGGTCTCTTTTTCTATGAAAAAATGGTTTCCATGGAAACCATTTTTTTTTGCACTAAACTAGAGTACTAAGAACTAAAGAGCCAGTAGCGTTGCAGCTACTGGCTCTTTAGTTCTTAATTACAGGCGAAATTCTCGGAGGAAGTTTCTATTAGGAAACTACTCTTAGAACACTACTCTTAGAACACTTTGTAGCTATAGCTACCAGCTAATTGCTTATTGCCCTGACCTGAACTAGTCTGAATGTCTTGAGCTAATTCGTCATAGTCAGCATAAGTGTCTTTGACATGCTTGTAATAGGCTCTACTTTCAGTATCGGTTGGTGTCTTAGCCTTCTCAGCATCAATACTGGCAAGTCTATTGATAAAATCGCCAGAAGCACTAGCCGATAGCTGACCGTCAGCCTGCTCAATTAATATGCGAGCGAAAAGATCATCGCGACGCATGCTTAGGTCTTCACGGGCCGCGGGGTAGAAGATTGTTATGCCATTAGTGGCAGTGAACTTAGCCAATACAATGGGAAAGCGTGAAGGAGTAGTTACTGACTTCCCTGAATAACCAGTTACTTGCATGGTCGGAGCTGTCATAGCTGAACCTTGCAGGATTACTACCGGTCTAGAAGTAGACGTAATAGTAGTAGTTGAAACTGATGTATCAGC
>LNEX01000230.1 GCA_001464165.1 bacterium Ga0077546 | reverse complement strand
ACCGCTATTGGTGTTCGCAGCTCGTGAGATGTATCAGCTACCCACTGTCTGTGACCGCTGTCTAAGTCTCTTAAGCTTGTGGCTAGACTGTTGAAGGCCTCGGCCAGAGCTTTGTCACTACCGTCCATGCCACTGAAGCTTTTGTCTTTGTTGTCAGGACTTTTGCAATTGACAGCGTCTGTGCCGACAGAGGCCAACTGGCTCCGATCTTTGAGGCTCAAAAGAAGCTTGGTCAAGACTTTTGTTCTTGATTCGCTTTGCCGTTGCAGGCCGTATCCTAAGCATAACAGGGCAGCAAATGAAAGGGATGAGCTTAGCCAAATTGCTTGCTCGATGTAAGATGGTGCAAGGGTTCTGTCGGAGGTCTTTTGTGCAAAGCTATTACCATCAAATCCCTCGTAAAGACTTTTGAATACGCTTTGAATGCTCTGTGTGCTGAAGAACGCTGTGCCACCGCATATGATGGCGCAGCCGCAAATGAATAGTAGCCGCTGACTGCTACTCTTACTGAGGCCGTCTGTAGCTGCTATCTTTGAACTGTCCGGTGTCGCTGGCTTTGGATGCGAGACCACTCTTTGCCTCTCTGTTCCCTGTCTCTCTGTCAATTTCTCTTAAGATTGCACTTTCAGCCACGTAATTAAATTGCTAACTAATGCTTCTGCTCGCTTCAAAACTAATTTCGGGAATGCCATTATCTTCCCTTATACCAACCCCATCAAGCGTCGCTTTTAAGAGTCTTTGCCCCTTTTGATCGAACGATTCGATTGAAAGCAGGCCGCTTAGCTCTGAAATCCGTGCCTCTGTTCGGTAAGAGTAGTTGAAGTTAAAAACTTGCAGGTTGTAATTTGCTGTTTGGATCCAAATCATTTCTTTTGAGTTCCACGTGCGTATATATTCGCTATTTAGGCAGGGGCTGAAGGGATGCAGCATGGCCCAGAGCAGTTTGACCGCCCACGGAAATGGCAACAAGCGTACCGGAACTTTGTCTTGCCATTGCAAATTGCCTTCTGCTAGAGGAGTGAGTCCAACTGCTAAGACGAATGTATCGAGAAACTGACTGGCTTTGTTGTTTCGGCCAAAGAAGGCGATCAGGTCCTCGCTGGCTGTGAAACTGGTTTTTGCCTGACAGTCGGGGCCAGTTTCTAGCGAGAATTGGCCATTTAAATCGAGAGCTACTGTTAGCTTTTCGCGTGACAGGCTGATTGCTTTTAGATCTAGCTTAGTGTCATTCTCGGATTTAGTATCATTCTCGGACTTAGTACCAAGCTTGTAATTGTAACGGCTCTTGTAATTGCGATCATCTTGACTCACTGAATACTCAAAACGGCGACCCACGTTCAGGTTTAATGCTCTGGCTAGTGCGGCATTGCGGGCCGGAGCCTTAATTGTCTCATTCTCTTTCGGGCTCGCATTAAGCTGGTAGGTGGTGCTGCCGTCTTGAGTTGTGACAAGCACGTGGCAGAAATGAAAAGGCACTGTTGGGCTACCAATTTCTGGTTGCGTTTGTACATGAATATGTAAGTGGGGCTGTGGCGAGCGCCCGGAATTGCCGCAGAGGGCAAGAAGTTGCCCCGGCGCTACTCTGGAATGGGCGGCTACTCTAACACTACCGCGCTGTAGATGGGCGAGCATGGCATAGGGGCCGTCGTCGAGCTGCATAAGAATGTAGTTTCCCCAATTGTTGACCAAGTCAACTTCGCCTGGTTGATTGTCAGGGCAGCTGTTCACTAGGCTCACTACAGTGCCCCACCCAGGTGAGAGCACAGCTTTGCCATAAGAAAAGTAGTCGCTCAAGAGTGTTCCGCTTTCTTTATAGCTGCGATGGTTTTCTGTTTGTATTAGGTCAAGGGCGTAGCGCCACTGATTTTTGTGGGTGTAGGCGCCGTCTACTCCTTGGTAGATTTTCCAACTTCCTGAAACCGGGCTGCGCAGAGCAACGCTGTGCAAGTCAAGGCCCCGGGCTCTGGCAATTGTGAGACGCTCGAGGCTTTGCTCCGGTAGTGCTGGCGTAATTAGCCAGAACCTCAGCCAGGGACCGCCACGTCTGCTGCTGAGGCCAATTAGGACTATGTATGTGGAAAGCACAAATGGTAGCGCCAGTGGTGGAAACGAATTGCTCCAGAATGTATTTTCCAAGAATACTGTGATTAAGCAGGCCAGAAGTCCTGAACTGATAGCAACTAAAATGCTGCGAATAGATGGCACAGTATAGAGGCCACCAATTATTCCAGCAGTCAGTACACCATTCATCTGCGCTATTAATAGCGGAAGGGAGCTGACGGCTAGTATGCTGGGATAGATGGGTGTGTAGTACTGCTGTAAAAATACGGTGCAGGTGATGCTGGCTGCCAGAGCTAGTATGGCAAGGTAGCGAGAAGAAATGGCGAAGGCAACAAAGACTATCAAACCACCCAGCGGGGTGCCATTGAAATAGAGCGAGCCCAGCGGGGCAAACAGATTTAATGCACTTTCACCTGCTGGAGCTACTAGCCAGGAGGGCCAATCTAGTCTAAATTCCAGATTGCTAAAGAGATGCGATTGTCCTAATGCTTGAATTGTAAAGGGAGATATTGCAAAAGGTGATGTTGATAGTGCCGCATGTGGTGCTGCATGTGTTGCTAAAGATGTTGCTAAAGATGGTGCTAAAAATGATGTCATGCCCAGGTGTGAGGCAATCGGCAGCATTAAGTAACTGGTCAAGACATAGGGTAGGCCGAGCACTGGTAGCCGCCAGGCTTTACCTAGTGTGTCGCTGAGACAAACTGTGGCTAATACTATTAGCACTGCGCCTAAGGCGAGCACAGTAATTGATGCCAGGCTAGGTTGGTAGAGCGAGCCAATGAGCATGCCGAAGAGCAGGCCGTTGACTATTTCGATTTCACCGCCTGCCGGAAATGACAGCATCTTTCTGGTCACGACAACTAGAGCGGCGCATTCAAGGCCGCTTAAGCCTGTAGCGGGGTGGAGCATTGTGCAGGCAAACAGAAGAAAGCGAGAGAGTGGATGGGGCAGTCCGAAAAACGAGCCGTAGCCGCTGAAAACTTTGGCAAATGCTTTTAGCATGGTAGTGGTTCCTTAAAGAAAGGGCAAGGCGAGGTGCTCTGGTAGTCGGTCTTGTGACGTCATTACTTCTAGATTCTCGGCTTCGCGGATAACTGAAACTTCGCCGCCCTCATGCACAAGCACGACGTTAGGGCGATATTCTATAAATTGCATCCACTGAGTGTTGTTGTATGCTCCAGTGGGGCTAATCACCATAGTGTCACCAACTTGCAAGGGGGGCAGCTGGATAGAATTTCTCACTACGTCGATGTTCATGCACAGTGGCCCATAGAGCACGGTTTCTTCTGGCAAACCCCGGCACGGGGCTGCCAATTCCACTTTGTGGTTGTACCAATAGGCTGTAAAAAGTAAATTTGTACCAGCGTCGAGAATGGCCGCTTGCCTGCCATCTGGTAAGCGTTTCCTCCCGACTACCGAAGTGAGCAAGACTTGGGCATCATCCACTACTGCTCTGCCGCTCTCAATTATTAGTTTAGGCATTGGTCTGTTGGTGCGAGTGCGGTACATGGTTTCTTCCACAAGGGTATTGCAGATTGCTTCTGCATACTCACCAATTGATGGCACCACTTGATCTGGTGGGAGGTAGATCCCTTGCAAGGCATTGTGCGATGGCAGACCGCCACCTAGGTCGATTGTATCGATGCAGACTTCCTCTCTCCCCTCTAGATCGCGCATAAACTTACACATAATTTTTACTTGTTCGCTGTAAGCGCGAGGCTCAAGAATAAATGTACCAATGTGGCTGTGTAGGCCCTTCAATCTTAGGTGTTCGCTTAGCACCACTTCTTTGGCGGCTTGGTGTGCTTGGCCTGTTTCAATATTGAAACCAAAACGACTCCAGGGCTCGCTGAAACCGGTATCGAAATTGAGCCGCAGGCCTACTGAGGCGACGCGCCCTTGGGCACTAGCGACAGACTCAATTAGGTGTAGTTCGTCAAGATGGTCGATGTTTATCTGTGCACCGTCAGCGATGGCGCGCTCTAGAATTCTTCTGGCTTTGTTCGGGCCGTTGAAGATAATTTTGTCTCCGGGAACTCCTAACTGTCTAGCTTTCTCATATTCAAATGCTGAGACTACTTCTGCCAGAGAGCCCTCTTGATGCATGATGTTGCAAACGGCACTGATATAGTTTGTTTTGTAAGACCAGCCGTGGCTTACATTGCCGTAGCGTACTTCGAATGCTCTCGTTAATTGGCGCACATTTTGTCGCAAACGGCTTTCGCTAGTGACGAATAGGGGTGAGCCGTACAGGGCTTTTAGTTGTTCGATGTCAACATCAAATACATGATTTACACGTTTTTCTTTGGGGCGGGCACGGCCAAATTTGTTGATTTCGCCAATGCGGTGAGGCTGAATCAGTGGCGGTTCCCAAACCATACTGTTTGAATTGTTGCTAGGCATTAGAATCTCCAGAAGGCAGTTAGATGGATCTGTGTATGCATGCGGTGGCGAAAGCGCTAGCCCAAGTTTTTAGGATGATTTCCTAGCCTGACTTCCTAGCCTGACTTGCTATGCCGATTTTTCCTTGATGGCCCTTAGTTCAGCATTTTGCACAGGACCGCTGCGACCGTTGACCAAAACTGATTCAAATTCCGACAGGTCGAGCACTAGCTCTTGAGCGTGGCGGATGAAGAAGTATCCTGATGTTGGGGCTGCGAGCCCAAGGTCAGTGCGCTTGTCTAGAAGCTTGAGGACGGCAATGGGAAGATTGCGATTGACGGCCTGACTTAGGTAAATCCACGATGGAAAGCGTGGATTGATTTCAATTAGAAAGATGCGACCGTCTTCGCCTCTAATTGCTTCAACCTCAAGCGGTCCGCGCCAAGAGAGCGCTTTGACAAGTCGCTGAGCTGTTTCTAGCATGGCTTCATCAATAATAGTCACTCCCGCCCAAGCCTTGCCTTTCTCTGTAATGGCTCGCTTGCGCATGGTGACATGGCCTACCAGATTACCTGCTCCGTCACCAAGGCCGGCAAGATTGAGTTCGTCTCCCTTGATCAATT
>LNEX01000229.1 GCA_001464165.1 bacterium Ga0077546 | reverse complement strand
CTCTCTCTAAAGCCAGTTTTTCACCGGACGTTTCGCACTCTTTTAGACTGTTGTTCTTCAAGTTAATTGAGCGAGTGAGAAATGAGTGGGCCTGTTCAAAATTTCCCAGACATTGCTCCACACTGGCTAAATGACTTAAGACAAAAGGTGCAACTGAGCTAGTGGCTGGCATTCCAGTCATACAGTCAGACTGCCCAAGTGCAGCAGTCAATCTATCTTTAGCTGCTGCAAATTGCCCACTCACCATTTCAGAATTGGCCAGATTGAGAGAATTAAAGGCTGCGAACGGAGAATCACTTAAACCAACCACTTGAGCGAGTGGCTGGACAGCAGAGTCACTCTGTACACCTAAACGCGCAAGGGCAAAAGCAAGCGAATAGTAGCCTCGATGAAAAGCCCAACCGGAAAGATCAACCATGCACCAAGAAAGAACAAAAGGAGCACACAAAGCCCAAAGTAAAAGCAAAACGGCCAAGCTGATATGAAAAGCTGAAGTACTGTCTCCCGGTAAAGCAGCAAAGAGCCAAGCAAAGCAAATACCCACAAGAAGCCATTTGCACCAAGCGAATAAACCAGACATAGAGTTATCCCATAGTCTTAAGTTAGCGAGAAATTGAGACAGGCGTGATAGTAGTCTTATCGTGTTCTTTGGCCACAGGACTAGCTACCGGCTCCGTACCACTGTAAGCAACACCAATTAGATCGTATGGCTTAGCCTCTTCCACTAACACCATGTTCACTTCGGCCATATATATAGGTGCATCAGCCGACTCGCGCACATAAACCTGATTATCAATGCCAGGTGCATCCCATGGACTGCGACCAGTGTAGAGCTTCTTACTTTCGTCATGACTCTCAATCAAAACTGGTATCACTTGACCAACCATTGCCTTGTTAGAATCGAACGCGATATCGTGTTGCAAGCGCATTAAGCGATTACGCCTGGCTTTCTTAACTTTCTCTGTCAACTGATTTTCCATGTGCCCAGAGGGCACTTCCATCTGCTTAGAATAAGTAAAAACACCTAGCCGATCAAAGCGATATTTTTGAACGAACTGCACGAGGTGCTCAAATTGCTCATCTGTTTCGCCAGGAAAACCAACTATAAACGTAGATCGTATCTTCGCTTCAGGCAGAACTTCTCGAATTAAGTCCATTACTTTTTCAGGACTTCTTGGTCTAGCCATGGCAGACAACACTGCTGGATGCGAGTGTTGCAGGGGAATATCAACGTACTTCACCACTTTAGGTAATCGCTTTATTGCTTCCAGAAGGGCCCTATTAGTTTCAGTTGGATAGCAATACATAATGCGAATCCAATCAAGGTCCTCAATTTCGTGAAGAGCCTCTAACAGCTCAGGCAGAGCCATCTTGTTGTAGATATCGAGGCCATAATAACTAGAGTCTTGTGATACCAGAATAATTTCTTTAACGCCACCCTTAACAAGAATGCGCGCTTCCTTGACCAACGATTCAATGGTGCGCGAACGAAACTTGCCGCGCAGCATCGGAATAATGCAAAATGTGCAAGCATGATCGCAGCCTTCAGCAATTTTCAAATAGGCAGAAGCACCAACCCCAGTGGCCATACGCGGCAGTACTTCATCGTCATAATTATTAGGCACATCGCTAACTTCGACCAGGCGAAGCGACGAATCGCGAGCAACAGCCTTAATCACATCAACAATCTTAGTGATGTCCCCGGTACCAACCACAGCACGAGCTTCTGGGATTTCGGTCAATAGTTCTTCTTTGAAGTGCTGAGCCAAACATCCAGCAATGATTAGCTCTTTGCCTTGATCAGCTAGCTCAACTAATGTGCGCACCGATTCTTTGCGAGCATCGCCAATGAACGAGCAGGTATTAACAAGACAGAGCTCAGCCTCGTCGTTATCAAAAGTGACTTCAAAACCAGCCTCATTTAAAAGACCAAGCATTACTTCTGTATCAGTGGCATTCTTGGGACAGCCCAAAGAAACCACCCCAATCTTGGGGTTACGCATTTCTCACTTACTCCACGCTACGTCTTAATCGATATCGAGTTAGTCGTTATCAAGACGTCCATCATTGTAACGGTATGGCACATCGATAGATCGAGTACCACCGCCAGATGAGACCCCTGGAATGTCGCGCGTGCCTTCTTCTGAGCGGCGAGAGCGGCGCCCTTGGCTGACTGAGCCATCCGTAGTAGTTTTTCGCACAGCTGGCTTCCACTTTACAGTTGTTACAGCAGGCTTGGTTGCACCATCGCCTGTACCTGTCGCAGAAGCTGGATCGCTGCCAGCAGCAGGCACGGGAGCAATAGCGAAGACCCGCTCAGCAATCTTGCCAGGCAGACCGAAGGCTTCACTCTTGCCTAGATAATCAACAGTTAAGCTACCACCGTTGCCAGCTCTTACCCTCAGTCCTTGAACGTCTTGGAAGTCGCGACGCTCACCCATTTCTAAATAGCCTGTAAACAACGACTGTCCCGAAGCAACCGATTTCACTTCGACCCAAACGTGCTGGCTAGCTGATAGCGCGATTTTGTTATCAGTTGCAGGCACAGCAGCGGAACCATTAGTACCAAGTGTACCGTTAGGCAGACCATTGACTGCGGTGGCTACACCAGTAGCAGGTAGCTGAGCTGGATTGAAACGCTCAGCAGAGCGCCCCAAAGCCAAAAGACCAGGATCTTGGGTGTTCAACTGAGACTGGTGCCAGGTGCTGAGACCACAAACCACACCAAGAACGGCAATCAAGAGCAACCCAGGATAGAAAAAGGTTTTCGTAAAACTAGGAGCTTCAGTCTCAACTCGTGGTTTTGAAACATAAACCAAAGGAGCCACCGCCTGCTGCACACCACCACCGCGATGGAACAGTCCACGACCATTTTCAACAACAGGCTGCCCAGCACGTTTATACTCATCCGCCAACGACTGACCGTTAAGGCCAAGCATGTCGCCATAGCGTTTGATAAACCCGGCAACATAAACTGGCTCTGGCAGGTCATCAAGGCGACCACTCTCAAGAGCGTCAATGTGATTTACAGGAATTTTTGTGCGGTCATAGACTTGCCCAACGGATAGGCTTTGCCCTTCCCGTGCGACTTTGAGTTTCTGTCCTATTTGCTCAAGCGACATTTATGCATCCAGTAGGTGACTTCAGTAAGTAAAAAACTAACAAAGTGTAAGAAGCGTCATAACAACTATTTAGAAGCTCTTGTCGGCCTCAGTAGGTTGCAAAAGTGCGAGCTCCTGATTATTGAGACGACGCCATGATCCAGATTCCAGTTGACTTAATTGTAACCCACCAATGGCAACCCTGACCAAACGCGTTACTCTATAACCAACTTGCGCTAACATCCGCCTGATTTGCCGATTTTTCCCTTCTCTTAGCTCAATTTCAAGCTGCGAGTAACGAGCATTAGCAGAAATTTTGCGAACAAAAGCCGGCTCCGTGACGCCTTCTGACAACCTGACACCCTGGCGCAAGGCCGTAATGGCATTTTTCGAAATGTCGCCCTCGACATTGACCCGATAGAGTTTTGGCACTTCATGAGAGGGATGAGTCAAGAAACGTGCCATGTCGCCATCATTAGTCAGCAGCAAAAGACCCTCTGAATCTGAATCGAGTCGACCTACTGGCTTTAAATGCATTAACTCTTCAGGCAAGAGATCAATGACTGTGCGCCTGCCACGCTCGTCGTCACAAGTAACAACAACTCCTTTCGGCTTGTTCATGACAACATAGTCTAGGCGTTTTTTCTGCAGTGGTGTGCCGTCCACGGAAAGCTTGTCTCGACTCATGTCGACCATACGATTAAAGTCGGTAACGACTTCGCCATTGATACGTACAAGACCATCGGCTATAAGCACATCAGCTTTACGTCTAGAGCAAATGCCAGTAGCTGCTAAAGCTCGATTGAGCCTTAGCAGCCGCCTTGGACTGGATTCCTTTTTCTTCAAATTCTATATCTCTACAAATCAGCCCGAGGTGGCACTTTCCACATCGTCTACCATTACCTTGGTGCTCTGACCCGCCAACTCTTGCAACTTGTGAGCAATTTGCTCTTTGGTTCCGACCACAGAGTCAGAAGCCTTCTTCAGAACTTCAGTACTTTTACTCTTAGCTTCTGTAATAACCGTGCCTGTTTTCTCACGCACATCAACTAAAGAATCAGATGCCTGTTTATACAAGTCTTCAGAATTGTCAGCAATCTGTTGTCTCAGCTCGGCGCCGGACTTTGGCGCAGACAGAATACCGACTACATAGCCAAGCACTCCACCAACCACCAAGCCTTCTAGAAATCTGCTCATTTGTCTACTCCTAACCTGCTCTCTAAATATGGGTTCTTCTGCTTTTTATCTCTTGCCCACTTCGGACAATCTCATTTCATCTTTTTGGTCACGACTACCTTTTTCAGGACGCCGCTCTAAGTAAGAGCGGACACCAGCGAACAACCCAGCACCAAATACTGATGACTGTTTCTTGGCTTCGCCTGTAATCTTGTTTAAGCCACCTTTGACATCACCAACTTTCGAACCAACTTCGGTGATGCGCTTCTCAGCAGTCGTCTTTAGTTCGAGCACCGTGCCAAGCAAGGCATCAACCTGTTTAAGAGTAGGACCGAGTTCTTGATTAACAGTTCCCAAAAGTCTCTCCAAAGCGGAAAGTGTCCTCTCAGATTGTTTTACCATCGACATAAGAGGCAAACTAACAGCCATAAGCGAAACTGCTAGAAAAATCAGGGCAACAGCCACCAAAATATCTAGAGGGCCTCCAAAAGAAGCGTTTACATGGTCCACAAAAAACCCCTTTAACGTAGGTTGAGAATTTTGACTTAGCCGCCGATTTCAATTTCTTCGCGCTTCTTAGCAGCAGCTAATTTGCCTGCAGCTAGTGCCCGTCTCAACCGCATCCCCTGCTCTTCCACATTCATTTGACAATAATTGAGGAACGAGGCATACAAATCAAGGGAGTCATCTACAACCTCACCGAGACGTTCGGGAACGTCTTTAGCACTGCGCTGTAGAACATCGCGAGTCTCACTGCCAGACTTAGGAGCAGTCAGTAGTGCGAGTGTTACTCCACCCAAGGTACCTAATACTAAACCTGTCAAAAGCGAGACTAGTCCACCGCCACCGGCGGAATTACCAGAATCAGCCTGAGAGTTATTGGCTCTTCCCATAAACTTTTTCTCCGCTCCGAATATTTCAGACAAGCGAGTATATCACCCAGTACTATTTCTAGCTTAGTTATAGTGCAGTCTATGACTAGTTATTACCACTAGTGAACCGGTGTCTTCTCAATTGCCTGGAAGCGCTCAGCAAGCAAATCGCAAAGATGCTCTGCAATGGCACGTTTCGGCATTCTCGGTAAGCTTTCTTTTGCGCCGTCAGAGTTGAGAATAATCACGGCATTGTCATCAGAGCCAAAACCTATATCTGGCACCGATATATCGTTGCCAACAATGACATCAAGATTCTTGCGCTTGAGCTTCTGAGTAGCATTGGACAAGAGCGCTTCTGACTCAGCAGCAAAGCCGATAATTACTTGATCTTTGCGCTTGACGCGACCAAGCAAATCGATGATATCTGGGTTCTTGGTTAGCTCCAAAACCAGGTCTTCAGAGTCAGTTTTCTTGATTTTGTGATTGGAAGTAGTCAATGGTCTAAAATCGGCCACTGCAGCGGTCATTACCAGAGCATCGCAACCATCAAACTCTGACTCAACGGCATCCTGCATCTCTTGAGCGGTCTCTACCACAATAACGGGGTAGGCGCGCTCGACATCTACGGTTGAAACCAAAGTAACGTCCGCTCCGCGACCGTGGGCAGCATCGGCCATAGCAATACCCATTTTGCCAGAGGAACGGTTGCCAATGAAGCGCACAGGATCAATCGGTTCTCGAGTGCCCCCAGCTGTGACTAGCAAGCGTTTAGTGGAAAGGGTTAGATGAGCAAGTAGCCTGGCTGCTACAGCGGCAATAATAGTATCTACCGAAGCCATCTTGCCGGTGCCCCAGTCACCGCAGGCCACTTCGCCGAATTCAGAAGGAATGACATCGTAGCGATAGCGATTTTCCAAAATAGAGAGATTGTGCTTAGTGGCTGGATGCTGCAACATCACCGGATTCATAGCAGGCGCAATCATCACCTTAGCCGCTGACGCCAAAACCATAGTCGTCAACAAGTCATCGCAGATTCCCGCTGCTAGCTTGGCAATCACATCAGCGGTGGCCGGAGCAATCAATATCAAATCGGCTTTCTTGGCTAAATCTATGTGTTCTGGCCGCCAGCTGGCCTGGGGGCCATACTGCTCACAGTGGGCTTGGTTACGGGTGATTGTCGTGAGCGAAAGGGGGGTAATAAATTCTTTGGCGTTGGGAGTTAAGATCGCGTGTACATCCGCTCCAGCGTGACGCAGCATTGAAGCAATGTCACAAGCCTTGTAGGCAGCGATGCCACCACTTATGCCAAGAAGTACAGTCTTGTTCTCAAGAGGATTAAAGGAATCGAAACCGAATTTAGAATCCCGCTTTTTAGACGACTTCTTCATTGTCATGACTTATCGTTGCCTCGCATTGCCTCAGAACTAAATAACCAAAAGCCCAAAAACCTAGTCTGTACTATTATGTACTGCTGATATTGTAAATGAAAGAATGGTCTAAATATGAATAAGTTCTACGTCACAACCGCCATTGATTACGTCAACGCCGCCCCCCACATCGGCCATGCATACGAAAAAATAGCCGCCGACGTGATTGCACGCTACTACAGAATGCGAGCCTATGATGTGCGCTTCCTTACTGGCGTAGACGAGCACGGCATCAAGATTCAACGTTCTGCTGAGGCTGCAGGCAAAACCCCACAATTGTTTTGCGATGAAATCTCCGAAATGTTCAAAGAATCATGGGCCAATCTAAACCTCTCCTTTGACCGCTTCATCCGCACCACCGAGCCAGCCCACGAAAAGGTTGTACAAAGCCTCTTTCGCCAGCTACGAGATCAAGGAGATATCTACAAATCAACCTACTCAGCTGCCATAATCACCTCACGCCACCGACGCAAGTAGCTGAATAAAACTACTTCTTCAAGCTAAGCAAATACAAGCCGCAAATACAATCCTGGTTAGAAGCCAATCCTACAGCCGTTCAACCAGATGGTCGACGCAAAGAAGTACTAAACCAGTTAAACGATCCAGAACTAGGTGATTTCAGTGTATCGCGCTCAAAAAAATCTTTAACCTGGGGCATACCAGTGCCCGACGACGACGATCAAGTGATCTATGTCTGGATGGATGCACTTAGTAACTACATTACAGGTTGCGGCTACTTAAGCGATGACGAACAATTCAAGCAATATTGGCCTTGTGACCTACATTTGATTGGCAAGGACATTACTAAATTTCACAGCATCTATTGGATTGCATTTTTGATGGCAGCAAATATTCCCTTGCCCAAGCAGATTTTCGCTCATGGTTTTATAACCGTTGAAGGCCAAAAAATCAGCAAATCATTAGGCAATGTCATCGACCCTAACAAATTAGTAGAACAGTATGGCGCTGATGCCGTGCGCTTCTATCTCTTTAGCCGCACACCAATGGATCAAGACGGTGACTTTTCTAGGGCTGAATTCATCAGCACTTGCAATGCCGCTCTAGCCAACGGTATCGGTAACCTACTCAGTCGCACGCTAAAACTTATTGAAACCAATTGTGATAGCAAATTGCCTGATGCCAAGCCAGAAAATCAACTACGAGAAAACGCAAACGAACTTCTAGTTGTCTACAACGCTCACATGGTCAAACTAGAATACGCCAAGGCAATCGACACAATTTTGGCCCTAGTTGACTTGACCAATAAATATTTCGCAGACGAAAAGCCTTGGTCAATGTTCAAAGAAGGCAAAATCAAAGAGGGGCAAGAGGTGCTCTACACCTCAGTTGAGATGCTCAGGCGCATGGCTTTTCAAATTTATCCCTTTGCCCCCAAGCTTGCTTCCGACCTATGGTGGCAACTGGGCCACGAAGACGAACTCGAGATATTTGGCGATAGCGATCGCCCTGACGGTTTCTTTGACATGATTCCAGCCGGCCAACAGGTTCGCAATGCCGGACCAATATTCAAGCGCATAGAAGAACCTAAATAGAATCAGAACCTAAATAGAATCAGAACCTAAATAGCCTGACACTAAATGCAGTGCTTTAGGCCTCACTCACTCTCTAAGCAGCGGGCACCGATGGCACTTTGGCAGGCCGTCTTAGAATTGTGATGCGCTTAAATTCAGTTGAGTTGAATTTATCAACCGATTGAATCGCCATGGTTCCTAGATCGCTGTCATTGTTGAATATCTTGCCATTGCCCATATAAACTGCGGCATGAGAATAGTCCCCACCGGCTCTATATCCCAAAATCACGTCACCAGGCTTGAGGTCAGCAATAGCAACCTCAGTAAAACCATTCTCTTCACGCAATTCCTTTTCAAACTGACGAGTATTGATCTCATTAGTATTGAGACCATAACCTTGATCAAGAAGCAAGCTGGCAGCCTTTACACAACCTAGCCGGTCTGAAGGAAGACGATTATCATAGGCAGTCGTGTGTTTACCCACAAGACTTTCTGCTGTTTGACAGAGCTTTTGATAGACAGCCCAATCATATTCGCTCATTGCATTAGTAGGTAGAGTACGAGTAGGCTCCCGCTGTTCTACTTCTGGCTGACGCTCTACTGTCTCGCGCCTATACCGAGGAGCAACTTCAATCTCTACGGACTGCCTACGCGGCTGTCTTTCGTAATATTCCTGCTCTGGTGGACAAGGGCGATCGTAATTAATTGCCCCTGTATCCCAATAAGATTGGGCTCGACGTTGCTGCATGCGCCAATCTTGAGGTTCTGGCAAATACTGCTGGCGATGGCCTTGGGGCAACCAACCTCGTTGCTGTATATAAGATGACTCACCAAAATCTTCATAACCTTTTCGGAAACTATAGTCTGGTGTGAGATAAGGACGACTAACAAAAGAACCGTCAAACCGATGATTGTTGTTCTGCCAGCGGTCTTGCTGATATCTATCGTGTTGATAACGATGATGGTTATTGTGCCCGCTATAATCGAAGCCTTGGCGCCCGCCCAAAATCATGTCGATCGGACCCAAAGATACCGACATTGCCAAGTTATTGCGATTGTCGCCCCTATACGAAACGGGCAAGGCATAGTCTTGGAAAGCGCCATTCTGATAGGCCGTATCTTGCCCATAGCGTTCTTGGGCGTACCGGTCTTGCCCGGAAGAGCGCCTGTTTGAATTATCGTCTAATGAATTCCAGTTCGCCATAGACCCTTTCAAAAATCCTGTTTGCTTGAGGGAGCGTAATACTTGACCACACAACTACTATAGGTCAGACCCATTAAGCCTTACAATATGGCTCCCCCGGTTTCTCCCATAAAACGACTGGAGAATTTATCTTGGTAGCATCAACAACAGAACTTACTCTCATTTTTCCCAGCAAAACCACTCTGGGAAACCTCTATCTCTCAAAAAGAACCTTTCCCCATAACCGCTCCTGGATTGGCCAAGCCTCTGGTGAAGTAAAATTGAGCCTGCCCGAGCAGTCAATTATTGGCTTAGCCATGTCCCACGACGTTGACGCTCGCTCGGCAGAAGGAAGCGCCGCAGCGCTCGGTCAGATTACTTCGATGGACTTGTCTACCAGCCAGTATTCACCAGCATTTTTAGCAGCAATATTGAAACTATCCAGCTTGGTGGAGTTGCGCCTAGATTTTCTCAACCTCACCAGTCAAGACTTCGTTAATTTGAATGAGGCCACAGCCCTTGAAACCCTTTGGCTTACGGGAAGCTCAATAAACGATCAGATATTGCCACTGGTACAGGGTGTAAAGACACTAACCAGCCTAACAATCAAGAGTACAAAAATCTCCGACGCCAGCATGAAAGCTCTAGCGGCTTTACCCCTGCTGAAGAACCTACACCTGCCTGCGACCATCAGCGACAACGGTGTAGTCGAGCTGAGCGCTTCAAGCAGCCTTGAAGACCTCGATCTATCTTATACAACTATTACAGCCAAGGCCCTAGCCGCCCTGAGCAATCTCAAGAGTCTCAGTACCTTATATGTAAATGACACGACCTTAAGCGACGACAGCATGGCTGAAGTCAAAAACATAAAAGGATTGAAAGTACTTTTCTTAAACGGTACTAAAGTAACAGACAAATGCCTAGAGCAATTGGCTGAAGCAGCTCAATTAGAGCACTTAGAGCTGCGCGATACCAAGGTCACCGAAATCGGAATTGCTCGCTTACGCAGCAAATTAAAAGACTGCGCAATATTCGGACCTTAAAGATTAGACTTAAATCGATACTTCGGTGGTTGGCTTAACAGCATCATCCACAGTTGTGCGCGGTCGGACAAATAGCCAGCGCTGGATTTTCTTCCAGATTGTGCCTTTCTTCTTCTCTACCTCACTGCGGACGCGATGAAGGCGAAAGCGGTCCAATTCAAATTTGATTTTAGTTAACTCAGAGCGATAGTCTTCTGTTTTTACTGCAACCATCATGGCGCGATCAGCCTGAGCTTGGAGATCGGGAAGAATATTGAGCTGTGTTTCTAAACCAGCAATGCGAGCGCGGTCCTCAACTCGATCGGTAAGGAGCTTGATAATTGTGTCTTGAGCTTCAATCACTAGATTGCGCAGCGATTCAATTTCGGCAGTGCGATCGTTGACTTGAACATCTTGGGCGATGGCTAGTGAGGTAGATGTACCTGAGTTCAATGGGGCCGGTAAATTTGGCGTGTCCGTTTTAAGAATACTGACAAAGCCTTCTAACAGTTGCACCAGATCTTTTTTTGAAACCCGATCATCACCGTTTACAAGCTCTTTTACTGCGGTTATGCTTGTATTCTCTGAAATAGCATCCTGAGCATTAGCAGTGTCAGCAGTAGAAGTATCTACACTGAAATTTTCCAAATCAACGCCATCAACCGATACCCGCTCAGCATTCGCGTCAGTCGAATCTGGCACAGCGCCCCACAATCTATTAAACTAAGGCCTATTATTACCACAACCAGCAATCTTGTCTAGTTTTTTATATACAAAACAAGACCCTATATATGGTGCATATAAACGCTAACATCAAAACGATCTTTAGTGCCTACGTTTTGGCTTTGCTGCTGCAGTTGGCTTAACCACAACTTCTTTATCTGAAGGCAATGGCTTACTGACAGAGAAAAACTTCTCTAGAACAACTTTGGCTAGTGGTGCACAGGTACTACCTCCGTGTCCGCCATGCTCAACAAAGCAGGCAACGGCAATACGCGGTTTATCTGCCGGGGCATAACAAGCAAACCAAGCATGAGTCTTACTTCCAACAGGTGGCGCTTCAGCAGAGCCGGTCTTCCCAGCGACTTCAACATCACCAAGCTTGGTAGCACCGCCCGTGCCACTAGCAACCACGGCCTTCAAGCCGTCGAGCACAACTTTCAGATAGACGGGGTTGGTTTTGACCGTCTCACACTTTGGTGCGGGAATTTGCCTCTCGGCAATTTTCATCACCAAATGCAGATTCGGCACTTTGCCTTTCATTCCTAGACCGCCAAAGATACGTGCAGCCTGGGCGGGCGTGACCTGCACATAAGTCTGACCAATAGACATGTGAAGTGTATTGCCCGGGTACCATTTCTCATGATAGACCCGTTCTTTCCACTCCGAGTCAGGTACAAGACCTTTGCCTTCGTGACGCAACTCGAGACCAGTAGGTCGACCGGCTCCAAATTTTACAGCCCATTCCTTGATTTGTTCTGGCTTCATTTTCAATGCCATCTGATAGAAGGCAGAATCTCGTGACCAAGCCAGACACTTAACTAGATCAAAAAGTCCAGTGGTACTAGTCCAATCGCCGAAGAAGAACCCCCCCAAAGATACACCACCCGAGACATGAAGCTTGGTATCGGGCTTAACAGCGCCGCATTGCAATGCTGCTAGTAGAGTTAACGCTTTCCATATTGAACCTGGTGGATAGCCAGACAGAGCGCGATTGAAGAGGGGATGGTCAGGGGCGTTAATGCGCTTCCAGACAGCCGGAGTGATGCGTTTAGTAAAGACATTAGGGTCATAACTTGGCCTCGATACCATGGCCAAAACTTCACCATTTTGTGGATCGATAGCCACAATCGCGCCAGAACGAGCACCAAGAGCTTCATAGGCGGCCCGTTGCAAATCAAGATCAATCGATAGCACCAAGGGCTTGCCCGGTACCGACTCCTTGGTAATTTGAGGCTTCGATGTGGCAGCAGAAAGCGAATTACCCATGGCATTGACTCGCACACGCTGCTCACCGTCGACACCGCGAAGCTGATCGTCATAGAGCCGCTCAATGCCATCCTGACCCACAACATCACCCATTTTCCGAGCCGGTCTTCGGGCTAGCTGGGCCTGAGAAATAGACCCGCAATAACCAAGAACGTGCGCTGTTACTTCGGCATTTGGGTAGCTACGGCTGATATCTGGCAAAATATCTATACCTGGCAAAAACAGCTTATTTTCAAAGAATCGAGCCACCGTAGTCATATCAACGTCATGGTCTATGACAACGGGCAAGACTGAACCAGAAACTTTGGCCTTTAGTAACTCCTCTAAAATTTTTGGCTCAGGCATGTCGATCACTTTAGCTAGGCGAGTGGACAAATCTTTGACATTGTCAAGCTGAGCTGGGATCGCTATCATTGAAAGGGACTGTTTATTAGTGGCGAGTAAATTCCCATGTCGGTCATAGATGTTGCCCCTTGGGGCTCTCAAGAAAGTAACCCGAGTAGAATTCTCCACGGCCTGATTTTTATAGTAGCCATTTTGCAAAATCTGCAGCCAAACAAGGCGCGCAACTAGCGCGCCCATAGCCAAAACAATAATGAGCGACAAGACAAACATCTTCGGTCGCATATCACGACTAGCATCGGCACTGCCGCTGTCAGTGTTGATAGAAGTGCGGTCTCCGCTCATTACCACAAAAAACTGTCCTCACTACTTATAGAAATTCTACTCGGTGGCCATGTGTCGCCAGCGGGAGAATTCGAACCACCCACGCATAGGGAAGAACAAAACAGGAGCAATTAAGGCGTTTAGAAGCGCCTCAGGAAAACTGATCATTGCAAGATGACTGAATACCTCTGGCCTACCCACTAATGATAATTGCACAGCCATAATTATTTCGCCAAGAAAACTTAGTAGAAAAACCAGCGGGATGCAAAGAAAAGCGGCTTGATTGAAGTTTTTCAGTGAAAAATAGCCCGCCGTCCAGCCAATAATTGGGTAAGCAAATGGATACGCTGGAATCACAGAAGAGGCAAGTGCGGCAAAGAATGCACCAATAATAGCTCCAGACGGCGATCCTGAAAGTAACTGCCGGACAAGAATGGCAGGCAATGTCGAGACTCTTAATTCATCATTGGTTGGTTTAGGCATGGGTGAGCCAAAAGTTACTCCCCAAACAATAATCATAGTCAAAGGCAAATTACATAGCACATCACCAAAGCGAAACTTGCTGAGCAAAGCCAGTTGAATCAACCAAACCACGAGCACAAGAACGGCTGCTATGCTTATTTCACCCAAGCGCTTGCGGCTGCGCGCTGAACCTAAAATCATAGCCCTCCTTTCTCTTTCTAATTCTCTAAAGGAGGAAGAACTAGCACCTGACTAATGTCATAGCAGTTCTCAGATAGCTTAACGTCAATTTGCATCGAGGCACCATTAGCATCGCGTCTGACCGCAGCCACAGTTCCGACAGGATGATTATCAGGAAAGATGCCTGCTTTTCCCAAAGTCACTACTTTATCGCCCACATCAACGTTAGTTCCAATCGGTACGTAATCTATTCGGGCCAAGTTCTGGTAGTTACCCACAAGAGTACCGGTCAATCCTAACTTAGAAATTAATACCCCTTCTTTCTGCTCAGGATCAGTAGCCAAGCGCACCACGCTGTCGTGCTCAGAAACTCGTACAACTTGACCGACCACTCCGGCAATAGAAATTACAGCAGAACCAACGGTAATTTTCTCAGCCGAGCCTTTGTCAATTACGACTTGCTCAAACCAATTATCAGGATTGCGTGCTACGACTTCTGCTGAAACGGTTACACGACCGGCCTTTGACTTGAGACCGAGGAGACTTCTCAAGCGACTAGTGTCGCGAGACTCTTGCTTGAGGCGAGCCAATTCAAGCTCATTTTATTGAGCAGCTGTTCTGCCAGATTCTTGGTAGAAACAAATTGATACTCACCCTTAGCGTAAATTGAAGAGAACCAGCTAGAAACCGACAAAGCCATGCCGCTCACCGGCACAGCTACCATTAGCACTAACATGATCAAGAAGAGATACTCAGCAACCGACTGAGATTGAGCCTCTAGATCAGACTCATTTCTAACAGCCACTTTCTCTCCTCTAAATCAAATCTAAATCTATTTGTGGCACATGCATTGTTCTAGCACGCGCCGATAAGTTGGGTCAGTAAGCATTTTGCCAGTACCGATGGCAACAGAAGAAAGTGGATCATCGGCAACGAAAACAGGAACTTCAGTTTCGCTAGAAATTAACTCATCTAGACCCTGCAATAAAGCTCCACCACCGGTGAGGACAATACCGCGATTGAAGATATCGGCGGCTAGCTCTGGCGGTGTGCGTTCAAGCGTACGCTTTACTGCCTCTACAATCGACCACAGGGGCTCTTGCATTGCCTCACGCACTTCTCCACGACTAATTGTAATCGTGCGGGGCATACCGTTTAGCAAACTAAGACCGCGCACATCTATTTTATCGTTGTCTTTAGTCTTGAAAGCCGACCCCAATCGAAACTTGATCTCTTCAGCGGTACGATCACCGATAGCCAGACTATGCACTTTTTTCAAGTAGAAGATAATGCTGTCATTGAGTTCATCACCAGCTATGCGAATAGATTCGTTGACGACAATACCAGACAAACTAATAACTGCTACTTCAGTGGTGCCACCACCGATGTCGACAATCATTGAACCAGTGGGTTCAACCACCGGCAACGAAGCGCCTATAGCGGCGGCCATTGGCTCTTCTGGCAGATATATCAGATTTGCGCGAGCATTCTCTGCCACCGACTTAATAGCGATACGCTCAACGGATGTCACTCCAGAAGGCACGCCGATCGCCATATCAGGATTCTTTATGCCGCCAGCACCGGTAACTCGCTCAACAAACTTTTTCACCATGATTTTCGCGTATTCAAGATCGGCAACAACACCGTCTTTGAGCGGTCGAATTGCACGAATTCCTTGAGGTGTGCGGCCAATCATGGCCCTCGCTTCCTCGCCAACCCAACGCACGAGATTGGTGTTTTCGTCTACGGCAACCACCGATGGCTCGCGCAGAACAACACCTTTGTCATGCACGTATATGAGCGTGTTGGCTGTGCCGAGGTCAATACCTAAAGCTGTGCCGAAAAAACTCTTGAACCAGACCACTGATACTCCAGAATGACAAGCGAGAGTGAGTTGTAACGAAAGCCTACTAAATGGAGCCTTAGTTTAACACTATTTGGCCTTCTTGGCTCTATAACCTAGTATGGCTGAGCGCAGTAAAGTCATCTCTGAGCCGTCATCTTGCTTGATATGAAAGGCTTCTTCATCGAACCAGCGTAGTGCACCAATATACTTGCTGCCCTTGCCATCAAGCGAGAAAAATTCAAGCACTGTGTGCTCCCGAATAAACCTCTGTAGCTCGGCAGTCGTAGGCGTTTTGTTATCTTGAGTGATCGACATTTAGAGCTCAGTCCGTGACATCTCTACTGACCAATTTACCTGCTCGCGATTTTTGATCCGCGATTTGACCGTCTTCGTTCTCAATAGTCTTATGCATATTGACCACATAGCGACGACCCTTCCAGTTGACCTGGCCACCCGTATGCACCAAATATGCAGAGTGCAAGTAAAGCAGGCTCATGGTCATGCAACCGAAAGGAGTAAGCAAGAAGTGATACCACTTCAAGCCAGCATGATGGCAAGCGGTCAGGCGATTCCAGAGGGCAAGAACGCTAATTTGCGCAATGACAAGGGCGGTCAAACTATACAGCGACTGATCGACATCTCCTTTAACCCAAAGAGATATAACGTAGGCAAGGAAAAGCCAAGGCAACACAACAACAATAATCATCCTCCCCAAATTATATATTTTGCTTTCTATAAATGAATAGAGATTTTTCGTCCAACCCATCCATAGAGATTCAAGATCAGTGTACATCCGCACTGAGTAGAGAGTTTTGCCGTCAGCAACTTCAATCTTGAAACCTTTTTCTTTGAAAACCCGGGCAATGGCATGATCTTCCACAATCTCGTCGCGCACGCTCTGGTGACCACCTACGGCTAGATATGAACTACGCCGACAAAGTATATATTGACCGTAAGCGTATGCACGAGCGGCAGTAGGGTCGTTAACGGTATGGAATGGATCTCCAATCAAAAAGGAACTCAGTAGAACTGGCATTACCAGGCGTTCGGAGAAGCTACCTAGCTCTTGCATGGGCACGAAGGACATCAAGTCAATTTTGTTGTCGATAGCGTGGCTAACAGAATCACGCAAAGAATTGGGATGGTGATATGTATCAGCATCAGTGAAAATGAAAAACTCACCGGAAGCATAACCAACGGCATGGGCCAATGCATTGCACTTGCCGATCCAGCCCGCTGGGGCATCTTTGCCGCGCACAAATTTGAGTCGATCATCACGCTGGGCAATTGTCTGAATAATTTCACCCGTCGAATCGGTAGATCGGTCATCGATTACAACTAGTTCAAAATTCGGATAATCTTGGGCAAGCAGCGACTCGATACAGCGGGCAATTTTGGTTTCTTCATTTCGAGCAGGAACCAGAACAGAGACAAAGGGCAATTCGCGCTCGGTCTTTCTACTTTTTTCAACTGGCTTCAAAAGCATGTAATAGGCCAAAGTAAGGCCATACAGAGCCACAATAAATAATGTGCTGATCAGGAAGACACTAAGTAACATGTCTAATTAACCACCGTAGTCATAGAATCCCTTGCCGGTTTTCTTGCCCAAATGCCCAGCCGACACCAACTGCTTGATTATAGGGCAGGGTCTGTACTTCGGATCTCCAAACCCTTCTTGCAGCGTTTCAAGAATATGCAAACAGATATCTAAACCAATAAAATCGGCAAGAGCCAGAGGCCCCATCGGGTGATTGTAACCAAGAACCATACCTGTATCGATTTCTTTGGGGGTAGAAAGGCCTTCCATCAAGGCAAAAGCAGCCTCGTTAATTAAGACCAGACCAAGTCTGGTGGTAATAAAACCAGGAAAATCTTTAGAACATATCAAAGTCTTGCCCAATTCTTCGCCAAACTTTTTGACTTTTTCCAAAGTCTCATCAGTAGTGTCGCAGCCAGGAATTAGCTCGACCAGCTTCATTACGTGGGCCGGAGAGAAAAAGTGCATACCAATAAACTGGCTGGAGCGCTTTGTCGCAGCAGCAAGACTGGTGATTGAAAGGGATGAAGTATTGGAAGCGAAAATTGCTTCTTTCTTGCAAATATTGTCAAGGCGCTTGAACAAGTCTTTCTTCAGCTCTAAGTCTTCAGCTATTGCCTCAATGACTATATCGCTATGGGCAGCCAATTTCTCAGACTTGGTTGAGTGAATGCGCTTCTTCACATCAATGAACTGGTCAACCGTGAGAAAACCTTTCTCGACTGAAGATTTTCCAAATTTTTCGATCGTTGCTTCAGCCTTAGCCAGCTGAGCATCAGATATATCGTAGATTTGAACGCTTGCTGAGGTCTTAGAAGCAACCAAAAAGGCTATGGCTGACCCCATGAAACCGCTACCAGCGACAAAAACGGTCCCAAATGTACTGGCTCCTGCCATCATGAACTCCCAAAGTGACCTTCAGATCGTACCATCTACGTATGGACCACTATGCTACAGACAACACTATGACAACTGTCATGGCACTGGCAACTCAGAGCCGAAAGCAGGTAATCAGGAGGAAAGCATAAGTTCTGCTCATTTTATATAAATGAGTTTAAATCCAAGTCATAGTCAATGAAAGAATATACCAATGCTATCGACCGCTACTGACTACCGATAACAAGTTAGCTGCCGTAGTCAAGAGAAACTAAAAACCTTCACCTTCTAAATGGAGAGGCTAATGTTCAAAAAGGTTCTTATTGCCAATCGTGGCGAAATCGCCGTTAGAGTTATTCAAGCCTGCCGCGAACTAGGCTTAGAAACTGTCGCCATATTCTCTGAACCTGATAAAGACGGCAAACATGTACAAATGGCCAGTGAAAGATGGCGTCTTGAAGGTCAACCGGCAAAAGTTTACTTAGATGGAACGCAAATTCTTGATATCGCCAAACGCGCAGGAGCTGATGCCATTCACCCAGGCTACGGGTTTCTCGCAGAAAATGCAGACTTTGCTCGGCAGTGCGCCGAAGCTGGAGTGAAATTCATCGGCCCCTCTCCAGAGGTGATTCACCGGATGGGTTCAAAAATCGAATCAAGAAGAGTAATGGACAAAGCTGGAGTGCCAGTTGTGCCAGGCACCACTGACCCTGTAAAAACAACAGCAGAAGTAATCGAACTAGGCAAAAAATATGGTTATCCCATTGCCATTAAAGCCAGCGCTGGCGGTGGCGGGCGAGGCCTTCGCGTAGTGCGCAAGGAAGAAGATGTAGAACAAGCGCTAGCAGGGGCACAACGAGAAGGCGCCTCTTATTTTGGCAGCGATGAAGTATATGTCGAAAAATATCTTGACCAACCACGGCACATCGAGGTGCAAATAATTGCTGATGAACACGGCAATATCGTTCACTTATACGAACGAGACTGCTCCAGCCAAAGACGTCACCAAAAACTCTTAGAAGAAGCACCTGCAGCAAAACTAGACAAAGACTTAAGGGCCAGGCTAACCGCCGCAGCAGTTAAAGCCGCAGCCGCCCTAGGCTATTCATCAGCTGGCACAGTGGAATGCATGGTCTCTGGTAAAGAGTTTTACTTCCTTGAAGTCAACACCAGAATTCAAGTCGAACACCCCATCAGCGAATCAATTACGGGCATCGACATTGTCAAAGAACAATTGTTAATTGCAGCTGGCAATAAACTCTCATTCACACAAGAGCAAATTATTCCTCGCGGACACGCCATTGAATGCCGTATTAACGCTGAAGATCCATTTAAAAATTTCATGCCTAGTCCAGGCACCCTCAACCGCTTTGAACTGCCCCATCATCCATGGGTACGGATAGATACAGCCTGCTACCCTGGTTACACAATTTTGCCTTTCTATGACTCACTCTTGGCTAAATTAGTGGTCTGGGGAAGGACCAGAGAAGAAGCCATCGCCCGCACAAAAGTGGCTCTCAAACATTTCATCATTGAAGGTGTGTCAACCACGATTCCTTGGCACTTAGCCATGCTGGAAGATGCCGCTTTCAAAAGA
>LNEX01000228.1 GCA_001464165.1 bacterium Ga0077546 | reverse complement strand
CTATCTGGCAGCAGGCATTCTCTCGCCACTAGCTACACTAGTTTTAGTAGTTGTCACTCTCTTTGGCGCCCTGCCGGCCTACTGCTTTGTCGCCGAACGCAGCCCGAACGGGCAGGGCTCAGTGGCAATGTTAGAAGGCTTGCTCCCGGGCTGGCGCGGCAAGACTATCGTTTTGCTATTGCTGGGCTTTGCCGCCACTGGTTTTATCATTACTATCACTCTTTCAGCCGCCGATGCCACCGCCCATATTCTTGAAAACCCGATGATACCAGCGGCTTGGCACAATCATAATCGGGTACTAGTGACGCTGCTCTTGCTCACCAGTCTTGGTGCCGTGTTTCTTAAGGGCTTCAAAGAAGCCATTGGCATTTCTGTCTATATTGTTGGCGTCTACCTCTTGCTCACCAATATTATTGTTGGCTGGGGTCTCTGGCAATTGACTATTCATCCTGAATTGACGAGAGACTGGTTGCAGAAACTAAGCACAAATTTTGGTTCAATTTTTTCTATGCTCGGCGCCGCTTGCCTGCTCTTTCCCAACTTAGCCCTCGGTCTGTCAGGCTTCGAAACCGGTGTAGCCGTTATGCCAATGGTGCGTGGAGATGCTAGCGACGTGCCCGAAAATCAAAGCGGAAGAATTCGCAATGCCAAATATTTGCTCACCACAGCAGCCCTAATCATGAGCTATTTTCTCGTGGCTTCAAGTATGGTCACCACGCTTCTCATTCCCGCCGAACTATACAAAGAAGGTGGCGCGGCAAATGGTAGAGCCCTAGCTTATCTTGCCCACACCCATTTAGGTGAACTATTTGGAACGCTATACGATTTCAGTACAATTCTAATTTTGTGGTTTGCTGGCGCCTCTGCCATTGCCGGCCTGCTAAGCCTGGTTCCACGTTATTTACCACGCTATGGTATGGCGCCAGATTGGGCTGGAGCAGTAAGGCCGCTAGTCATATTTTTCACTCTAATTGCTTATGGCGTTACTCTCATTTTCAAAGCCGATGTTGATGCCCAAGCAGGTGCATATGCCACTGGAGTGCTGGTGCTTATTACTTCAGCAGCATTGGCTTCAGCCATAACCTCTTGGCAAAAAAGAACTAACAAGCGCTTTCTCTTCACTGCAATCAGTTTGGTTTTCATCTGGACCTCAATCGTCAATATGACACAACGGCCTGAAGGTGTGCGCATAGCCCTGTTCTTCGTTGTAAGCATACTAATTGGCTCATTGGTTTCACGCGCGTTGCGCTCGACCGAGTTAAGAGTAGAAGAAGTGAAGTTAGACAAGAAAGCCTCTGAATTTATCACAGCAGCCACCCACGAACACTGGGGAGAAGTGCGGCTCTTAGCCAATCGTGCTGGCACCGGTTTTCTCAAAGAAAAAGAAGCTCGCGCACGCGAAGTTCACAGCATTCAAGCGCGCGAAGGCAATTTCATTTTTTTAGAAGTAGAACCAGAAGATGTTTCGGAATTCTCGGATAAAGTGCTCGAAGTTACTGGGCATGAAATCGATGGGTATCACATTCTGCGCTGCAAAAGCTTAGCCGTTCCTAACGCCATAGCTGCAGTTTTGCTACATCTGCGTGACAAAACAAAGAAAATGCCTCACGTTTATTTCGGCTGGACAGAAGGCCATCCGATTATCTATACATTCAAATTTATTTTCTTTGGGGAAGGGGAAACAGCTACTCTAACTCGCGAAATTATTCGCTCAACTGAAGCAAACGAATTTAAAAGACCACTTGTACATGTGGCTTAAAGTAGCAAATGTCTTAGACAAAAAGTCGCACTTAAGATTGTTGGGAGTTAGAAATGTCAGCAAGCAGCTCCGATAAAAGCGAAGCCAACCAAGCAACCAAAACACAGGCTCAACTGCGTATCAAGCGACTAGCTATTGCAATACTTCTTGGCTTGGTCTTAGCGACCTTCACAGGGATAGGCTGGCTCTTGGATGGCCTAGATGGTCTTACAGTAGGCGTTCTAACGGCACTGTTTGTGGTGATAACCACTACTGTTGTTATCAGAACACAAGAACGCAAGCTGACTAAGGTAGAGCTAGACCAACCTGCCCAAGAATTTGTGCAAGAGTTAGCCCAAGAACACCTTGGAGTTGTGCGCTTACTGGCCCAGAAATATGGCACCAAAGAATACGAAAAATTAGAGCAAGATGCCAGGCGCAAGCATAGTATTCAAAAAGAAGAAGGCAATTTCATTTTTGTTGAAGTCGAGCCCAAAAATGGTGCAACTGATTCTCTTCTGTTTACTGGTCATATGATCGATAACTATCGAGTCTTGCGCTGTCAGTCGCCCGCAGTGGCTGATGCAATTGCAGCACTGTTATTGCATTTGCGCGACGAAAACAAAGGCAGTAAAGTGCCACACATATACATGTCTTGGAGCGAAGTCCATCCACTTGCTTACGCAATTAAGTATGCCATTTTCGGTGAAGGCGAAACTGCACCCCTAATTAGAGAGAAACTCCGCCGCCATGAACCTGAACCGAACAACAGACCAATTGTTCATGTTGCCTAAAAGCCAAGATTGTCAAGCGCGCGCATGTTTCAAAGAGAACGACCAATCAAAAAGTCATACCTTTTAAACTTCAACAAATTTAAATAGAACGATCGGTGTGACCAACCACGTTTAACTCAGTCAAGCGCTTTAGACCCCGCTCAGTATTGAGGTCAAGGATGCGCAGCAAGGTGCCGCCGTCACGGTAGCGGTGAAGAGTAACTGTGTCAGGGGCATTGCGATCGGCTGATAAAAAACACCTCGGTCTACCCGCTTTTACGGTGTCTTCGACTTCGACCATGAGGTGGTCGCTATTGCTTTGCTGTTGAAGTCTAGCCAATTCCTGGATGTCCACTTTTTGCTCCTGTTCAATTAACTCAATGGTTGCACATCTATGTGAATTAGACCAGAGAATCGAGAAATTGAAATGAAATTTTCTTTGATCAAATTGTAAACTACCTCTTGGCATAAGATAGCGGCTTGTGACACTCTTCCCCGTATAATGGCTAACACGCATGAGTAGCTCAGCGGTAGAGCACGCGCCTCTTAAGCGCTTGGTCGAGAGTTCAAATCTCTCCTCGTGCAATCTTTACAAGCCCCACAGGATGGCGTTACAGCAACTACCAGAAGTGCTCTGTCACCTTTTTGTCACCATCAAGACCTTCAAAAGTGGCTCAATAAGACGATCAAAGGGAGTAGCCTTTAATCGGCTATCACATAGCTCTCTAACTAAATTCCATTTATGTTGGTAATATTCCATTCGATCCTTCTTCTCTGGCTGCATCGCAATAGCGCTGCCAAACTGATTCCAGGTCATAGCAAAAGCACCCTCCTTAACGCCTAACTGTCGATAAAAGTACGACCGCAAATTCTCCGCTGATTGACGCGTACTAGGCGTATGTTCATGAGCACACCAAGCAGCATTTACTGACAACGATTGATGAAGAGTTCCAGTCAGTCACATTTGATGTTTCTGTAGTGAACAGTTCAATCTTTAATATGGTCTTATTGATTTTGCTTCTAACGGCAGTTCTAATGGAAAGACTGAGCAGGCAGAGTTAACAAGGTGTGGGTAGCGGGAAAAATACGGATTAATCTTGATGGTTAGACGACCTTAGCTTTAGAGAACCTCTCTATGGTTAGGCTTGTGGCAGCTTTCCCTCTGTGTCTTTCTTAAAGTCTCAGAGACCAACACACTGGCACAACTAATGATTTCATCAATCTCATAGGAGTTAGCTCTCCCTAATTCTTAGGCCACCAGCTATCAGGTAAATCATCAAAATAGTCGGCTTGATTACTCAACCAGTAGGAACCCAGATTCGCTTTATCCTTGAAAAAATAAAATCGCCAAGAGTGTGCGCCGCTACCAAGAGACGAGATGTATACCTTAGCACCTGACGGTATCTCCTTTTCAGTCAGGTTAGATTTAAAAATCTGATCAATAACCTTCAACGATATGCCGGGATAAATAATGTGATTGCTCATTATTTCAAAGCATGCAGATAATCTGTCATTCTCAGACCGGGCTTCTCTATATCTTGTGATTAGGTTACGTTTGAGTTTTGATGACGGCTTTTGATCTAGATATCACTCTTTCTCCGGCTCTCTTGCTCGCTACATAGATATTTGAATCATCTGCATAGCGCACGAATTGATGCCCACGCCTCTCTAGCTCTTTGTCGAGCACATCCAGCATTGCGTTGCTGAGTAAGGGCGACAGCGGTCCGCCTTGGGGCGTACCTTCGTCTCTGGCCTGCACCAACCCTCCTTCCATCGTTCCGGCATTCAAATAAGCACGTATCACTTTTAAAACGCGCTTTTCATCCGTCCTCTTCGCAATCAGTCCCATTAATACATCGTGATTGACTCTGTCGAAAAATTTCTCCAAATCAATATCAACGACATGGGTCAGTCCGCTGCTTACATACTTCTGCGCTTGCTGAACTGCCTAATGGGCCGAGCTCCCAGGGCGAAAAACAAAACTGGAATTTGAAAACGTCTCATCCCAATAACTTTGCAGAATTTGCAACATCGCCTGCTGAATGAAGCGGTCCAGTACCGTCGGAATGCCTAATTGCCGCACTCCTCCACCTGGTTTTGGTATGTCCACTCGCCTCACCGCATTTGGTGTGTACGTTCCATTGAGTAATTGTCGACGAATCGCCGGCCAGTGCTCCTTGAGATATGCGGGTAGCCTTTCGGCTGTCATACCGTCTACTCCCGCTGCTCCTTTGTTCTTCAGCACTTTTCCAAGTGCTCTTCTTGCATTTCTTGGATGAACTACCTCCTCCATTAACGTTTGGATATTTGGAGTTTCGGTTGGCGGCGTTGCATGTTGCAGTTCCGACCCTTTGGCCAATTGCCCTTGGGCTTCACCTTCAAGCGTTTCAGCTAAGGCCTCGTTGAGGATTTTCTGTCGTTTGCTGCCCATGAACTCCGCTCCTACTCTTCCTTCCTTCAAGTCCTTTCGGACACCGTTCGGACCTTCAGTTTTCACCTACTACGTCCTCTGCTGACTTCTGCATTGCGGTCAAATACCTCTCGATATTCTCAGTCCTGATTTCAAGACACACTGCAGACCTCCCGGGGTAAGTTCGATCTCCTTCCTTGCACACTCGCCGGATCTACAACCCCAACCTTTGATGACTATGCGCTTCGCAATCATTGGCTTGCTCGCGCGGTTGGGTATGCCTCAATATCCGATTTCTGTTCGTCGAGTCGCAAGTTTGCACCACGCTTCCTTCAGACATCACCTCACGACTTTGCCCTTGCGCGTTGCTAACACTTCACCGCCATCAGGCTGTGTAAAGGACTTCCACCTCCTAGATATCGAACATGCCCGGCACACCAAAAGAAAAGCCCCGACCCTAAGGCCGAGGCTTTTGCTTACTGAGATTTTTCACTACTGATTCATAAAATGGTGGAGGCGGCGAGAGAGTCCTACTGCCACTTTAGTCGATCCAGTCATAGTCAGGGTTTCGGGCACTAGGCAAGCATTCAACGATTGAGCCACCAATCGTTTATGTTGCACCGAATGTTCTGCAGCGAAGTCTCGAAACTGAATCGGGAAGGCCGATTCCTCCCAATACAGGCAATCAATTAGTGACTAATTTGCTAAAGCGTGAGAAGAGAATCATTCTTTAAAAAATCATCTACGGAAAGTCCTACCCATTTCTGGCCTGCAAGTTTAAACTTCATTCTAAGTAATGCTCTTTCTTCGCCTGACAGCGGCGAACTGAATATCAAGTCCTGAATTGAAATAACTGAACCTTTAGGAATGTCATATTTGGCAGTGGAGCCAATTGCCCGGTATGGGGAGCCTATGGCACCACTAGGAATATGGCTCAATGGCACTATTATTCTTTCAATCTCAGTTGGCTCTAATATCACGGAGCCTTTCTTCAAAAGCTTAGTAGCTATGATTACAGCACCACCTTGATGTTCGAGTGTAGAAGAGCCCGGAGC
>LNEX01000227.1 GCA_001464165.1 bacterium Ga0077546 | reverse complement strand
GCGGTCATCAGTGGTTGAGGCCAAACACAATAGAAAACTTTAGGCCGCTGCTTGCCCTTGTCAATGATTGTAGCCAACTCTTGAAGTTTAGCCTCAAATTCTTGGGCCGCTTCCTCACCTTCTTGGCAATGGCCTGTAAGTTCACCGATTCGTCTTAGATTTTTACCGATATCGGTCAATTTTTCGTTCTCGATGACCACTGTCTTTATATGATGATTCTTGATTTTGCCGGCCAGTTCTTCCTGTCCAGAGACCAGCATGACTAGATCTGGCTTCAACCGGGCGAGGCGTTCTAAGTTAGCCGAGATAAAAGTACCGACTTTGGTTATGCCGGCTACATCTTTGGGATAGTCGCAGAAGGAGGAAACTCCAATAATCTGGTCTTTGGCTCCCACTGAGCACAATAACTCGGTGTTGGATGGAGCTAGAGAAGCAATGCGCGGTTTGACTGGGCAGCTGGCTCTATTAGGAAGGCTAAGTTTATTTGGGTTGTTGGCTAGGGCTGAACCGGCCAAGCCCGAGCTAGTCACGCCCGAACTAGTCAAGCTACACCAATTAGCCACAGCAAAGATCACTGAGCCAGCGGCTATTGACGAAATCGATAAGTATCGAGTTAAAGACGGTTTTCCAGCCATGTTTGGGCTTCTTTCAAGCGCTCCTGATGAGCGAGACTTTGCAGGGTTAGAGTGCGATCAAGCAATTGCCAATCGAACAGAGTCATTCTAACCAATCGGTCGATTTGTTTTTGGTAGTCTGGGTCAGTCCAGCGAAAACCGTCGTCGCTGGGCGGAAACATGGGCGGAATGTAGATGATATCTGTGTATAGAGTGCTTTGTTGGCGAGCTTCGTTGTAATAACGCTCGCTGTCATAGGTCATTGCTTGACAGATGTTCCAGCGTTGCCAGAGAACCCAGGCATCGAGGGTGGAACGGTCTGCAATAAAGCTGCCAAGATTATTCTCTTCGGCAACCTGCGCCTTTAAGACTTGATTCTTAAATAGTTCTTGGTCGGGAATTTCGCCAGGATACTGATAACCCATTTCCAGGCAAAGTTTTCGCCCTAGTTCGGGAATCACTGGCAATGCCAGAAGCGGAGTCAGCGCTTCCACCAGGGTGGTTTTGCCGACTCCGCTTGCTCCAATCACTATGATGCGTTTGCTTATGGTCTTACTCTTGATTGCAGTACTTCTTAGTTGTTTGGATTAGCTGGTGGTTGTTGTTGTTGTTGTTGTTGTGGCGGTCTTGCTGCTGGTGCAACAGCCGGAGCCGGTTTGGCCTGGTGGTTGCTTTCTTCTGGTTGACCACGCCGGCGCATTTGATCGGCTAAGTCGATACCAGTCAGCCCTTTGATCATTGTCAGACTTTGGGCGGCAACATTCAAGACGTCTCCGCTTATCTTGCTGGCGCCAGTGGTATCACCACCGGTGGAAAGCAAGGTGATTGATCCGACCTTGGCCAGAGGAGAAGCGGCAGCTTGTACGAGATCAGGCAGCTTGTCGATAATCATCTGCATAACGGCAGCGTCATTATACTGTTTGTAGGCTTCAGCTTTTTTCGACATGGCGTCGGCTTCGGCTTGACCTTTCGCTGCTGTTACTTGGGCTTCGGCGAGACCTTTGGCGCGGCTGGCTTCAGCGTTTGCTATACCCATTGTGCGTACGGCGTCAGCTTCGGCTACTGCTCTCAGTTTTGTCGCTTCAGCTTGACCTTGAGCTGCCAGCTTCACCGATTGAGCATCGGCTTCGGCTAACATTGTTCTCTTCAAACCTTCTGCTTGAGTCATCAATCTAATTCTTGATTGCTCTGCTTCAGCGGGCTTCGTGATCTCAGCTTCTAGGGCTACTTGTCGCTTCATAACTTCGACTTGTTGCAGCTCAACTTCTTTCTGCGCTTCCACGATTTTTACTTTCTGCATTTCTTCAGTCAGTTTTTGTTGCGATTGCGCTTTGACAATTTCGTACATCATGTCCGATGAGGCCTTAGTTCTAGCTACTTCAGATTGATAGGTAGCTTGGCTCACTTGGAAATTCTTTGACGATTCTGCCACCCTGGTGTCAGCTGCTAGTTTTGCTTTTGCACCTTCCTCAGCCGCTTGTGCTTGGGCAATTTGAGCATCACGTGAGGCGCTAGCTTGGGCGATTTGAGTTTCTTTGGTTGCTTCAGCTTCACCGATTGCGGCACTTCGCTTGGCTTCGGCTGTTTGCTTTTTACCTAGTGCTTCTAGATAGCCGACAGAGTCGCGAATTTCTTTGATAGTGAATGAATCAACTATTAGACCCATTTTTGCCAGGTCGGCAACCGATACTTCTTGCACTCTAGAGGCGAATGAATCAAAACTTTGAATCAGTTCTTCTACGGTCATCGTACCTAAGATAGCGCGCAAGTGGCCGACGAGTGTTTCGTGAGCAACTGTGGCAATCTCATCATTGGATTTGTTGAGGAAGCGTTCAGCAGCTGTGGCAATGGCTTCTTCGTCGCCACGCACCTTGACCTGTGCTACACCTTCTACGTAGATCGGGACACCATTTTTAGTGATCATTGCGGCGTTTGAGTGCACTTCTATGGTCATCACTTCTAGAGAGAGCAAGTGTCTCTGGTGCATGACCGGAATAACTATTCCGCCGCCGCCTCTTAGCACCTTGATGCCTCCAGGAACAGCTCCGGTAATAATCATTGCTTCGTTGGGGCCGCATTTTTGATATACGTTGGCCAAGAAGTAGAAGATGCTTAGAATGACGACAAAAGCAATCGCTCCTCCGCCCCAAAGCACAATATTTGGATCCATCTTTGCGTTCCTCCAAAAGCCTTCGAAAAGCCCCTTAGTCGGAGCTTCCTCGATGGACTTATTCCCTATTTTTAGTGAAAACCGTTGTCTATCAGATGTCCTAATGACTTCCTAATAACTTTTCAATCCTATACCGTATGTGGTGCCTAACACGGGATTCCAGTTCTTTTCTTTATAATCTTGACAACCTTTTGTTCCCGATATTTAATCTGTTTATCGGACGGCATGTCTTCGCTTGCTTTCCGTTTCGCTGGCTGTCTCTTTTTGACTATCTTTTTCTGCCAACTTTTCGCTGACTATTTTGACACTTAATAAGCCTTTAGTGGCCCTCAAGCTGGGAGTCAGAAAACGGTTCTACAAGTACCACAGAACCATCTGTTTCGACAATTATCACCTTAGAGCCGCGAGAAATTTCGCAGCCCTCTTTGGCCGTCCGCGCGGCTGAATTGAAGCGAGTGAGCCCGATTACGTAGCTAACTTCGCCCAGTCGGCCCTCCTTAATTGGTGTGTTGACTTCAGCAATTTGGCCAATTGCTTGTTGCGCACTGATTAAGCTTGAGGCTGATAACTTTCGTGTAGCCCAGGCTAGCACGGCTTTCATGATGTTCGTGGCAACCACTCCGGCAAGGATTGCTGGAATTAACGTAAATGGCCCCATCCATGGCAGAGCTGAGCGCACTGCGATGCCGGTCACACCAAAGAAGCCAATAAAAATTGAGATGGACATTGGGCTGAAAATACTGAGTAGAGTGAAATAGAGGTTCTTCTGGCTGTGTCCTTGCCCTTGGTTCAATGCCAAATTGGAGTCGCGCCCACCATTGTCTCCATCTCCATCTCCGTCGGCGTCGTGGCCGCTGTGACCGTCGGCTGTATGATGGCCTCCGGTGAGCCCGCTGTGACCGTGGGCAACGTGCATTCCGTCCACGCTTCCGCCGTCGAGGTGATGAATTCCATGGGCGGCATCGAGAACTCCTTGGGCATGGCCGCTGATTCCGCTCTCTCCGCCTGAACTATCTGATTGAATGGAATGGCCGTCGCCACCGTCACTACTGTCATGACCGAATTGACCCATTAACAAGGTGAAGACAATGAAGCCCCAGCCAAACACTGTGCACATCAAGTAGGTTTGCCCTAGAAGGTCGAATCCTGTCATGTTTTAAAATACCGGCGTCAAAGTAAACTGTATTCACGAAGTAAACTGAACTGACTAAGTAGACTTTAGTTACAAGCTAAGTTTTAGTTACAGACTAAGCTCTATTCAATTACTGTCAATTCAGATACCCCGAAAAGATAACTGGTAAACTCCAAAAACAGGCCCAATACTAAAGAAAAGACTAATCAAGAGGGCGGGTAGGCCGAACGAAAAGAGGCCGAACGAAAAGAGGCCGAACGAAAAGAAGTCGAACGAGAAGAAGTCGAACGAGAAAATGGAACTAGTCTTCGCTCACAATAATATGGATTTTGATTCTCTGTCAGCGCAATTTGCACTGACAAAGCTCTATCCGAGCTGCAAAATGGTGTTGGGCTATCCGTTGACTGGTAATTTGCGCAGCTTCATTACCTTAAATCGAGGCTATTTGCCCATTGTCGAAGTTAAATATGTAGATCTCTCAAAGGTAACGCGCTTCTTTCTTGTGGACTGTCAGCATTTTGAACGCCTCGATAGTGGCGTGCGCAAGCTGATGGAAGAGACAATTGATAGTGAGCCAGGCGTCATTCACCTCTGTCGGCCGCTGACAATTTTTGATCATCATGAGAGAGACAGTAAAAGTCTAATTTCGCTAGCTAGCGAAGATTCGCAAGTTGAGGTTGTGGGTGCAGCTACTACTATTTTGGTGGAGCAAATTCGCAAGAAAAAAATTGCCTTGTCGCCGTTTGATGCCACTGTTTTAGCTATCGGTATATTTGAAGATACAGGCTGCTTAACCTATGCTGGTACAACACCTCGTGATGCCGAGTGCATCGCTTTTCTTATTCAGCATGGTGCTGATTTGTCTGTGGTGCGTGAATACATTCGTCCCAAGATAGAACAAGAGCAAGTGGCATTGCTTGAAGAATTGCTGAGAGCAGCTCAGCTTGTAGATGTTCAGGGTCACAAATTCGTAGTAGCGACGGCCCATGTACCAAAATATATTGAAGAACTTGCCTCACTAACTCGGCAACTACTTGATCTTGAAGCTGTTGATGGTGCCTTTACCGTGGTGCATATGAAAGATCGAGTGCACATTGTTGGTCGCGCCGATCCCCGTATCATGAGCGTTAAACCTGTGGTGCAAGCTTTTGGCGGAGACGGACACCCCGGGGCTGGATCGGCCGTGGTCAAAGGCGGAAACGTTCGAGAAATTGCTGAGCGTATCAAGACAATTTTGCAAGAACAGACACCACCACAGCCTCTAGCGCGTGATTTGATGGTCAGCCCGGTGCGTACAATTAAATCGAGTGTTTCAATGGATGAAGCAGGACGTATGATGCTGCGTTATGGCCTAGATGGTCTTTTAGTGACTGAAGGCGAGGAATTGGTGGGCGTGGTTTCGCGCCGTGATATAGACCAGTCGAGTCACCATAAACTTGGTCATGCAAAAGTTTCTGGATTCATGAGCAAACCAGTGATTTGTGTTTCTGAAGATACTCCACTGAGCAAAATTCAGGAACTGATGGTGGCTGAAGATATTGGCCGCTTGCCAGTGCTGGATCAAAATAAGAAATTGATTGGCCTTGTCTCGCGTCGCGATGTTCTCAATAGATTGTTTGGTAGCCAGTATGCTCGGCAAGAAGATACTACAGCCCAGCAGGGCTCTTCGGCTGCTGCCGCAAATTTGAGTGGGAAGTTAGCCGAAGTGGACAGCGATACAGCTTGGCTCTGTAGGACCATTGGTGAGACAGCTCAAGAACTGGGCATGTCGGCGTATGCTGTCGGTGGATTTGTGCGTGACCTCTTGCTCAATGTTCCTAACTTTGATCTTGACTATGTTATTGAAGGATCGGCTCAAAAGCTCGCGGACAGGCTGCTTGAGCTTTATCCGAATAAGCTGACCTTGGCCGCTACTCATGATCGTTTTCAAACAGCTACGCTAATTTGTCGTTTGGAGAACGATGGTGCAGGAGCAGCTGTCTGCGGAGAACAACAAGCCGAGCGCGGCGGTGCACAACAAGCAGAAAGAGAAGTTGATTTATCCACAGCTCGCACTGAGTTCTATGAATTTCCCGCGGCACTGCCGGAGGTTGAAGCTTCGAAGTTAGAACAAGATTTGCTTAGACGTGACTTCACCATTAATGCACTGGCTGTTTGTGTTAATCCTGATCGCTTTGGCAATTTGACCGATCATTTTAATGGGTTGCACGATCTCGAGCACAAAATAGTGCGCATACTTCACCCCTTTAGTTTCATTGAAGATCCAACCCGCATGGTCCGCGCTGCACGCTTTGCTGGTCGCCTTGGTTTTCACCTTGATGCTAAAACCAAAGAGCAGGCCAGGCGCGCTAGTCAGCTGGGAATATTTGACGACCTCGGCGGAGTGCGCATAAAAGCTGAATTGAAGATGATTCTCGAGTCTCCCCATCGCTTGCGCGCTCTTAACTTATTGGCTGAGCAAAGCGGCAATCTCTGTTATCTTGATTCACGCCTTGATTATGGCGATGGTGTGCGCAAAACAATTAGACGGGCCGAGCGCTTGCTTGGTCGCTATAGCGTCGATGAGCCTTGGGTGGTTTACTTAGGCGCACTGCTTTCGGAGTTGCCACCAGAGCGTGTCTCTGGCGTGCTTGAGCGCTTGATGCTCACTAATCACCAAAAAGAAGTGATTGAAAGTGGTCTTGAATTGCACCGCTATATGCCTTTGAGTATGAGTGAAATGAAACGTTCCGAACTCTACGAAATGATGCATGGCCGGCCTCGTGAAGCTCTCGCTATTGCTGCCGCTGCGGGGCAAATTGGCACTGATTTGCGCCGATCTATTAAGCTCTATTTGGAAGAGTTAGCTGATACCAAACTTGATATCACTGGCGCTGATTTAATTGCTACTGGCATTAAGCCTGGCCCAAGAATTGGTGAGGCATTGAAGCATGTTTTGGCTGAGCGTCTTGATGGCCAGGTGAGCGGCCGTGAGCAAGAATTGCAAGTGGCCCTTAGTTATATTAAGTAGCTACTAGGTGCATTGACGAACTGTAGCTGTGAACGAACGACAAAGATCGCAGAAGAAAGCATAGTGTGAGTCGAGTTCAAAAATGTCTAGGCCTTGTGTGTCAATTTGGAATACAAACTTCATTAATCTCTGGCAGTCCGGACATGTAGGATAGTCGCAGTTTTGCAACCAATCGGGCGCGCCTCCAAATTTCGAGTTATGCGTTGTGAGACCATCCAGTAAGAATTCACTGTATAGAAATGGATCTTGTAGTTCTGAACCAGCTCTAAATGACAGATTCTTATAGGGCAGATCTTCAAAGGCCAGAGAATCTGGCTCTATAATTGGTGGATACTTGATGTAGTTTCCCTTATGCCAACTTGCTTGGCCAACGCTATTTATTTCGCAGAAAAGTTCGTCCGTGCACAGTGAACACTGGTTGCAATAATAGAAAGGGGTGTCAGTCTCTGCCAAGCTTGTGCCCAGTAGTTTCTCGACAATCTGTGGTGCTAAATTTGCCTGAAGAAGGAGTGGCCCCTTGCACATTGGGCAGGCAAGGTGCGCGTCAGTGTATAGCTCCAGCCTGGCTTCTGCTGCGCTATTTGGTTCCGTCAAATTTAGAGTTCTACTTTGTTGATAGTAAAGATGGCGTTTCCGATTGTCTGGTGTCAGTTCCCAACCAGCACCGATAGCTGCGTTTTTTAGAGCTTCACGAAAGTCTTCTATCTGGTTTCCAGATTCGTTTTGCAGAGAAATTAGTTTGGCTGGGACCTCTTCATCATCGATGAATGCCAAGCGCCTAAGGGCCTCTGAATCGCCTTGATTTAGTCTTGAGAAAAGCTCGTTGATTACTATTGAACCAGAACGTCGGAAGATTGCATCTCCGCTCTCGGGGACGTCGAGGAGTAGCAACAACAATGGCTCAAGATCAAAGTTAGTTAAGCCAGCAATGATGTTTACTACTTCAACGGCATGTTCACGCGTTCGTTGAATTTTTGATAACAAACGCTCGACAAGTCTCTGCGAGAGTCTCGCTAATTCGCTGGTTGTCATTTCAGCAACTAGCTCAAACTTTGTCTTGGGATACGTGATCAAATTGATGAGAGGATCGTGGAACTGTTGATAGTTCAATAGTGTTAGGAGTATTTCTACTGGGTCCGCCATGCCCTCATAGGGATTGAGATCTTTTATATTAGCCTTGATGTACTGTTCTTTAGCTGCTTTCTCGATGGCGTCGAAGCAAGGCATGCAGTATCCAAGCAAGTGTTTTTCAAACAAAGGATTGAGATCACCCTTGCAATCAGGTTTGATGCAGGGTATCCGCTCCTTCTTTTCAGTCACTTTTTGTTCTCTCAATTTACTAAAATAGCAGCAGTGGTCGCTGGATAATATACACTACACCGACGAAGTGATTGTAAGAATGAGAAACCAGTGGTTTATGATTCGAAGATAATTGAAGTCAATGACATCGCCGTTAATGTAATGGTCGCTGGCGAAGGGCCGCCGGTGCTCTTTCTTCACGGCTTCCCTGACTCGTTGCATCTTTGGGACGAAGTATTACCTCTTTTTGTCGCGACTGGCCATAAGGTAATTGCCTATGATCAAAGAGGGTTTGGTCTCTCTGATGCGCCTGCCGCAGAAAGTGCATACAAGGTAGATGCCATTATTGGCGACGCCATTGGTGTTTTGAAGGCTCTAGATATTAGAGAGAAAGTGATTGTGGTTGGCCACGATTGGGGCTCTGTCATTGGCTGGCTCTTTGCTATTCGTCACCCGGAGCTTGTGGAGCGCTTGGTGGCAATTTCAGTCGGTCATCCTACTGCGTATCGTCAGTCGGGATGGGAGCAGAAAATCAAAGGTTGGTATATTTGGCTGTTTCTTTGTCGCGGTCTCGGTGAGTTTTTAATTAGCAGAAATAATTTCCGCTCGTTTCGAAAAATGGGTTCCCTGCATCCGCGGCCAGGCGATAAGGAAAATACAGATCGCCGTGTGCGTGATCTCAGCCGACCAGGCCGTCTGACTGCTGGTCTTAACTGGTATCGTGCCAATGCCCGTGATTTGTTTCTGTCGAAAACTGGTAACTGCACGGTGCCAACTCTTGGTATTTACGGCCCAGATATAGCCTTAACTGCGGAGCAGATGATCAATAGTAAAAAGTATGTTGACGCCCCTTGGCGATACGTAGAAATGACCGACTGCACACATTGGATACCGCTGGATAGGCCAAAAGAGCTAGCTGAAGTTATTATCGAGTGGTTAGGCGGCGGGAAGCGATGATTTGGTTTTCTTTGTAAAAGTCAGTTTTCTAAAAGGGAAGATTTTTTCGAAAAAATCTTCCCTTTTAGAAAATGTTTTGGCAAAACTAGTTTGATGATTAATCGATTTAGTCTCTATTTAGTTTTAGTTTCCATTTCTCAGTTGTGTTTCGCCCTCATTACTTAACCCGGGCACTCACTTCAACCAAGATCTCTTCTGCAATTGCTCAGAGGAAGGAACAATCATTTGCACGGCATTAGGAATTGCCTTGATATGCATCGGCGTCATGCCACAGGCGTCACCATCAATCATGGCTAAGCCTTGATTCTGCTGACTGCGGCCGTCGGTTTGACCAGTTAGAGCATATTTGATTTTGTGATAGCCTTGCTCTATAAATGAAAGTGGCTTTCTCCGTGGTACCACTTCAATAACAACCTCTTGCACTTTCTTGATGTAATAGGGTGCTGTGTTTCCTGTGATGTTTGGGCTCAAGCCAGTGGCAAAATGAAAGCCGTATTTCAAATAATCTCCGAATTCTTTTGGCGCCAAAACACAAAGGTCGAGCAGCCCGTCGTGCATTGAAGCCGATTCAGAGAGCATGCCGACGCCGAGATCGGCAATATTGGTAATGAAGATACCCGAGGCAGTAACTCTAAATTCTTCACCATCGGCGGTGACTTTGAAAATTACTGGCGCTTGGGCCAGAGTTTGCACCATTGAGCCAGCGTAGGCTAACATTTTCCAATTTTCTTTATCAGCCTTGCCTGGTGTGACGATAGCGTCTGATAGAGGGCCCACTCCAGCGGCGGCGGCGAAGTAGTTGCCGTTCATTATGCCGAGGTCTATTTTCATGGCCTCGCCGTTCAAAATTACGTCGAGGGCAATATCCACAGGGTCTGATAGTAAATTCTCTTCGAATATTTTGAGATTGCGAGCTAATAAGTTGCCGGTTCCCAGTGGCACTATCCCTAGTTTTGTCTCAAGTCCCTGGCTCGCTAGTGCATGAATGACCATGCGTACGGTACCGTCGCCACCTGCGGCGACAATGAGGTCGAAGTCACGATTAAGGCCTTCTAGTAAGTTGTCATGGGTTGTGTCTGCGGTGGTAGAAATCGTAGTAACTTCGTGACCACCTTCGGTGCAAAGACGGTGAACGCAGGCCCCTAGCCATATCTCGGGGCCTGCAGCTGAGCCAGCAGTAGGGTTATAGATCAGTAAAGCTGTAGTCATATTCGTGACCTTTCTTTCATACTTTCTTACATTCGTTACCTATTGAGCATTCTTGCTTGCGATAGAAGTCAATAGCAAGTAGAATCAGCGCTCGTGTTGCTTGTGCGGCAGATAACTGTTGTTCTCATTCACTGCTCGTATCTCTCTCGTGGTAGGCTTCTATATCTTTCTTATTGCTACCTAATCTGGAAGTAATGTGATACCGTTCTCAATGGCACGGTTGACAATTAAATGGATTTCAGTATTGTATTCCAAACTAAGGTAGTTCCACACAACGGCAATTCGACATGGCGGCAATTTCCTCATCGCAAGACATTAGTCTTCCGAACAGAAAGGCAGGAATCTAGTGAAATTTCTCGATAAATCGGTAGCTGCTTTGTTTTCAGCAGCAGCCTTATCTATGTCGCTTTCTCTTTTTGCAGGTACATCTGACTCGGGTCAGGCCGCTTTTGCAAAGGGTCATCATGAAAGTAAGCATGAAAATATTTCTGAAGAGCTTATGCACGGCAAGACATACACCGTTGCCCGTGTATCAATAAAGGCTACGCCCGATAAAGTTTGGCAAATTCTTTCCGATTACGACAATGCACCAAAAGTTTTTCCTCAGCTGAAGAAAAGCAAATTGATGCAAGACCATGGTTCTAGCAAGATCGTTAAGCACGTCTTAGCTCCTTCAGGCTTACCTGGTACTTATGAGTACGTCGTTGAAGTAAAAGAGTCAGCCCCTCATTCGTTAGAATGGCACCGTATTTCTGGTGCTTTTAAGCAAGTTGACGGTTATTGGAAATTAGAGCCATTAGACGGTGGTCATACAACCCTAGTTACTTATGCTAGTTATGTTGATGGCGGATTCTTGATGCCTCAGCCTCTCGTTCGTCGTCAGTGCCGCATTGATATGCCTGAAGTGATGACTACGTTAAAAACACAAGCCGAAGTTCATTCTGGCGTTCAAATTGCCGGACGGCCACAGGCACGCGCTCAATAGAGTTCTGAAGAACCTAGTCGCTCAGTCCCACCAGAATGTCCATAAATTGCTGTTGAGAAGTTCATAGGCGTATGGCGCCAGCTCGCCTTCTGCTTGTTCTACCCGGTCACTGCAATATCCATAGTGCTCACGGGCGGCCTTTAGGGCTTGCTCTTTGGTCATTGGTGGCTCTTCTACAAAGCATTCAACTACGTTTGGCTCAATTGCCATCAAGTTGGCTCTGTAGATTTCGCTCCAGCGCTTAAGCATGGCGCAATGCTCCGGCGAAATTGGGCAAGGGGCTTCACCGCCAAATCGCAAGAGAATTGGAATTTCATAAGATTTTGTGGTCGGTAACAGCCCTATGTAAACGCGCTCGCCAAGGGTCATTTTGTGTTGCTCTTGGTCCCAATTGTTGATGGCAAGCGGTTGATCTTTCATGTCGAAGAGGTCTGGCTCCGTCACAAGGCCGACTTTGATAGCAGAGGGCCATTCGCCAGTTGGGCAAACAAAGCGCTCAAGTCTTTCGGCAAGCCAGTTTTGACAATCAATATTATTTGCTTGGGCGATTAGTGCCTGGGTTGAAGCTGGAGGCTCTTCGCTCAAGTCGCCGAGATGCTCCATCAAGAGTTCGAAAGAATGTTCTGTACCAAGAATCACTGGAGTGAGTGGTAGTAGGTTCTGATCAGCTGTGGAAGTTTTAGCTGTCCGAGTCAAGACCTCGCGCAGTCTATGCCAACAGTCTACTGCTTTACTACCGCTGGTTTGGAAGGCGAACATAGTTTGGCCATCGGCGAGCGCGATTTCTAGAAGTGACTGGTGGTCTACATCTTCTTCATCTAATAGGGATCTAACTTGGGCAAGCATATGGTTAAGTTTGTGAGGAGGAGTTCAGATTAGCCTTTCCGAATTATCGCACTTTGCTGATAGAATGACCTTCTTCTGATGAGGAGAGGTACCGAAGCGGTCATAACGGCGCCGCCTCGAAAGCGGATGGGCGCAAGCCACGTGGGTTCAAATCCCACCCTCTCCGCCATTTTTGAGAACTAAATACATTGTACCTTTGAACAGTGGCAATCTGTTGAAATAAAACGATTTTGGCACCATTCGCGACACCATGGATATTCACAGAAGATTGTAGATATCTATTGATGCTATCTGGAATAGCGGTCGGCATTTTCGCCGCCCGATTTGTCTACTAGGTCGTTGGCCAACTTTTTGTCAGCTTTTGCTAGCTCTTTTTTACCGAGCTTCTCGTATATTTTTGCTCTCTGGAAGAGGTATGGAATTCTCTCTAGCGGCCTTATGGTTGGCATGAGCTTAGTCAGGCTGTCTGCTGACTGTTCTAGCTTGCCTGTGCGCTCTAGTATTCGTGCTTGATCTTTTAAGCCCGCTAGGCAGCCCAATGCAATGCCGCGGTTGTAGTCTGCTAGAGCCAAGTCGTCTTTGCCTTGGCTGTCATAGATACGACCTCTGGCAACTAGCGGCCAGCCTATAGTAGGTTTTAGTTTTGCTGCGGTGGTGAAGTCTGCCATTGCTAAGTCGAGCTTGCCTAAAATCAGGTAGGCGTCGGCCCGCCGTGCGTAGAACAGTGTCTCTTTCGGGCTCGCAGCGATTGCTTTGGTCGCAAGAGCGATCACGGTTTCGAAGTTTTCATTTTTATACTGGTTGTCGATCTGCCTTTTTAGTGATGCCATATGAGGCGGGCAGTACCAGAACTCACTCTCGTCTGCAGCATTGAGGCCAAATGCGGCGTTAATATTAAACAAGAAAGAGAGCAGAAGTGGAATGGACCTGCGGATTTGGTCTAAAGATACTCGACTAGCGCTCTGTACAACTTTCATAGAAATCTTCGACTGAGTGGGCCATACAGCCATCCTACCCGAAATGCTGGGGGTAAGTACGTATTTTCCCGATTGCTTGACTACCGGACGAAGCGTATTGTCATTTTCATAGATGAGTAAGTTGAGGCGTTAATGCAAGGCCAACGTTTAGAATCAAACAGCGAGTCAAGCAGAGCCCAGGCTAGCGAAAGAGTTAGTGAAATGGTTGGCGATAGCGCCAATGAGCGTCCCGTTGAACAGTCACTAAGTTTTCTCGACCTTATTGCTTCCGATGACAAAGCAAAGCAATCAAGCCAATCTAAAAAAGACCAAGGCAAAGCAGTCGCTTCCTCAGGTAGCGCCAAAGCTCCTCCTGAAGTTGCTCCATCAGCTTGTCCCACCTCGGCGGAGTACGAGAAACGTATTAACGAGGTGGCGCGCCGCATATTTGACCCGACTACGTTGGGCGATTTGAATGAGCTTAAAACCAAGTACAACTGCGACATTCAGCGCACTAAAGACCCAATTAAATACGTGAAATTGGCTCTAGATGTAGATGATAAAGATCCTTACACTACCTACATTACGCCCGATGCCTTTGCCAAGTTTCAGAAAGCGCAAAAAGGAGAGGTCGTCGGAGTGGGCGTGGAGTTTGTCATGCCGACGGCCGCTGACGCCAAGAGCGGTGTGAATCCGCCGCTTATTGTGCACAGTTTCGATGGCACGGACGCACGAGGTCGTGGATTGCGGCCAGGAGACCAGGTCTTGGCCATTAATGGCGAGGATATGCAAGGCAAGAGCTGGCGCGATGGCGCGAACGCCTTGGCCGGAGCCGAGCATACATCCGTAAATCTGCGAATTTTGCGTGATGGAAAGGTTAGCGATGTGGTTCTCACCCGTACTAGTGAAGAGCCAGCAAATGTAAGCAGTGAAATGGTTGATGGCAAGTTTGCTCATATTAAGGTGCGCACTTTTATGACTGACGACACCTCAAGTCAAATTGAGCAAGCTGTAGTCGATAACCCCGATGCAAAAGGCTATATTCTCGATTTGCGACACAACGGCGGCGGTTTGCTTAACCAGGCTTTTACTTCGGCATCGGTGTTCATGAAAGATGGAAAGGTCGCCACAATTAAGACAAGATTAGATTCTGATCCAGCCCATCCTTTGTACGAAACCGATGTTTATCGAATCGGTAGAGATGGCATCACAAAAACTATCAATAACCAAGGGCCTCTCCCGTACTTCGAGCGACATCCTGACCGCGTTGATAAGCCTGTGGTGGTGCTAGTTGATCAAGGCACGGCATCGGCAGCAGAAATTCTCGCTGGCGCACTCAAAGATTCTGATGGTGCCTATGTTGTGGGCACTCCAACCTTTGGAAAAGGGATCGGCCAATCAGTCTTTCCTGATCGTTTCGACAAAGGTGCCACCAAAGTAACTACGTTTAGATATTACACACCGTCAGGCTTCTGGCCCGGCGATGGTCACGATTCTCGCATCGGCTTGCAGCCAAATCTGGTAGTTGATAATCCGATGCCGCAGCTATATAACACTATCAAAGACGGCCAGCTAAATGCCGCTATCGGCTATCTGCGCACTAAGGTGCCAGCTGAGAAGGGCCAGCGTTAAAAAAGAAGTATTTGGGGCGAAAATTACCGCTCGATTGCTCGAATCTTTGTCGCTCGCGCTTCTAGTTTTGCTGCTTCTTCTTCTCTATTTGTGCGAGATAACAGATAGGCTAGGCCCTCAAGGTCAACTGCAATGTCTGGATGATCGGCACCAAGGGCTTCTTCGTCGATAGCTAAAGAGCGCAGAAATAATGGCTCTGCATCATCATATCTGCCGAGTTCAGTGTAGAGTCGTGCCAGATTATGAATAACTTTCGCAACTGATTCGTGTTTCTTGCCCCAGGCTTCTTCGCCAATTTTGATGGCGCGAAGGTATAAAGGCTCAGCACTCTCGAACTTGCGTTGCGCGCAGCATAGGCCAGCGAGGTTGCTCAGGTAAGAAGCAAGATATGGATGATTCGAGCCTAGTGTTTTTTCTTCTATAACTAATGCGCGAAGGGCGAGTGTCTCGGCCTCGGCAAAGTTGCCTTGCGATTGGTGGAAGCGTGCGAGGTTGTGCAGAGCTTTTGCAAGATTGGGATTCTCAGGTCCGGCCACTTCTTCAATAATTTCTATCGACTGTAAATACAGTGATTCAGCTTCTGCTAACTTGTTCTGCTTTGAGTAGACCAGTGCTAAGTTATTTAGAAATGCGGCTACTTCTAGTGGATTGGCATCTGGTGACTGTCGAACAATCGCGATAACTCTCTGGTATAGGGCTTCTGCATCGCTATAACGTGCCTGTATTCGGTAGAGCACGGCTAAGTTATTTAGGTCTTTTGCCACATCTATATGATTTGGACCGAGGTTTTTTTCGTCTATCGTCAGGGCTTTTAAGTAGAGAGTTTCAGCCTCGTCATACTTGCCCTGCTCGTCATAGAGTGTTGCCAGGTTATTCAAGCATTGGCCAAACATTGGATGGTCTTGTCCGAACAGCTTCTCGCGAATCACTTTTGCCCTCAAGTATTGTGACTCTGCCTCGGTAAATTTACCTTGCTGCTGATAGAGGCTCCCGAAGTTGACCAAGCTTGTGGAAAACTCTATCTGTCGGCTCTCTTCGTTTTCAACCAAAGCTTGTGCCGCAGATAGAAAATTCTCGGCATGAACAAAGTCTGCTTGATAGAGTGCGTTAACACCGCTTGTGTTTAACTCTTTCCAGTCGCTGCGCCACTGCTCGCCCTCCGGCTCCGTTGTGGCAAAACTCGTATTGTTCATGGGTGTTCCTGTTCCGTTGGCATTTTCGGCAAAGAGTTAGCATTGCTTTCGTTAGCAGTCATTCTACTCTGTGCCTGCCTAATAGTGTCCAACACTTACTAAACTGACCGACTGCACGCCAAACATTAAGCACTACTGTTTATGCTGAGTACAATAACAGGAGTTAAGCAATGCTTGGACGCGGTTTTGGTCTATTTATGTACGCCACCATATTGTTAATGGTGATTGTTGCTTTTCTTTTTGGAATTCTTTCCTGGCTCAAGGTTCCGGTGGGAACAACAGTCGATTGGATTATTGGTGTTGCCTCAGCCTGGTGGTTGTTGATTATCACAACGGCTCCGTGGAATGTCTATTTTGAATCTTTATCGGTGCTTGATGAAGCTAACAACAGTAAGAAGGCTGGTATAGATTTTGATACCACCAAAGTCAAATTTGTCAAAAAACTCAAAACCGTGTCGCTGGCACTTGCAATTGGCTTGCATGCTGTTTCTTCGCTCGTTTTGTTTTATTTGTCAGCAGCTCATATTACGCCGGTTGGTTACTACGGGGCTGCAGCTGCGGCACTGCTGACGGTGCTACGTCCAGCGCTTAGAGCTTATGAATATCTCTGGCAGAGGTTGAGAGAAATCAAGCAGAGCATTAGTTATCCCAGAGAAGATGTGATTCAGCTGCGCGCGAGAATTGAAGCTCTTGAAGGCACGCTGCGCAATATGGATGTATTGCTAGACGTTCATAACCCCTCTAGCATACCTGCTCGCACCAATCGAGAGTTGGCAAATCTAAAAGCGACATTTGAAGACTTGGCGCAGAATTACACTAAGTTATTGCAAGACAATCGAACAGAGCATGAACCTCTTCGTCGTGAAGGGCAGAGTGCAATCAGCAAACTTTCATCTGATAGTCAGTTCCTCGATCATGTCCGCGAAATCGTGCGCATGATCAAGTCAGCCTAGGGGAGCGAAATGCTTTCCCGGTCTGTCTGTCTTTCTTTCTGGTCCAGTTTTAGTGCTCAGAAAACTCTTTCATCACTTGGCCGTAGCGCTTGCCAACTGCACCGCATACGATATCGCACAATTGATAAATTGTGCTGTCGCCAATGCTGTAATAAACAAACAGACCCTGCCTGCGCTTTTGTACAATGCCTTGCTCGGCCAAGACCGAGAGGTGCTTGCTGACATTTGCCTGGCTCATGCCGCTTAGTTCGCAAAGTGCTTGCACCGATTGTTCGCTATTAAATAGATGTTGCAGTATCTGCAAGCGTGAGGCGTCGGAAAGGGCGCGGAAGCGAGCAGCGACTATTTCGAGTGCTGGCCTCGAGAGTGGTTTGTTTTTGTCTTTCACGATGGGAAACCCTGATTGCTATAACCAGTTTACAACTGTCTGGTTAATTCAGCAATCAACCTTTTGATTGATTCGCTATATAACCAATTGGTGATATACTGGATTTGTCGGCGAAAGAAAGTCGTTGGTGAAAGAAAGTCGTTGGCGAAAGAAAACTACTAGCGCCAGAAAAATTGTTAGAAAGAGGGCTTAGCTATGTCAGAATCGTCCAATTCCACTGCTTGTCAGCAGGTCGCCTGTGCTGAACTGGCCCCAAAAGCTGCAGAATCGGTGCTCTTAGATGTGCGCAGTCCAATCGAGTTTGAAACCGAACACATTGCCAACTCTATTAATGTGCCATTGAATGAGCTTGAGGCGCGTTTTGAGGAAGTGCCGAGAAAGGGCCAGTTGGTAGTTATTTGCCGATCGGGCAAGCGCGCAGAGCGTGGCGCCTATACCTTAATGGGTAGAGGTTTTCAGCCCCAGGTTCTTGAGGGTGGCATCGTCGCTTGGCGTAAAGCTGGCTTGCCGGTAAAAGAAGGCAAGAAAATGCTGCCGATTGAGCGCCAGATTCAATTGGTTGTTGGCATTGGGGTTCTAACTGGGGTGCTTCTTGGAGTTCTGGTCAATCCCTGGTTTCTCGTCATTCCTGGGTTCTTTGGCGCCGGGCTGACTTTTGCCGGCCTTTCCGGCACCTGTGCTCTTGGTCTTCTATTGATGAAGGCGCCGTGGAACCAGCTGCCGATTAGTGTCGCTCCAGCTAAATGTGACAATCCAAAGGCCAACAGTGGAGAACCAAAAGCAAAGGGCGGCTGCTGTGGTTAATCTGCACCGGGCCTGGACATAAGTCACTAGGAATTTCATATAGATTGCATATTAGCTCTGTACGGCAATTACTTGGAACTCATTCAGTAACCAGCAGTCGTGCAGGAGAACACACGCTTAGGAGGAATCATGAAAGTGTCGTCAGTAAAGGCCAAAAAGATTGTCATCGTCGGCGGTGTCGCTGGTGGCATGAGTGCTGCTGCTCGTGCCCGGCGCCTATCAGATGATTCTGAAATCATAGTTTTTGAGCGCAGTGGGTTTGTCTCTTATGCTAACTGCGGCTTGCCCTATTTTGTTGGTGGCGAAATTGAGTCGCAAGATAAGCTAATTGTGGTCACTCCTGAAGCATTGAAGAAAAAGCTCAATCTTGATATACGCATCAACCAAGAAGTTGTTGCCATCGATGTTGAGGCCAAGCTAATTACAGTCAAAGAGAGACTGAGCGAAAAGACTTACCAAGAAAGTTATGATGACCTAGTTCTGGCTGTAGGTGCTGCTGCTATTCGACCAACTGTGCCAGGAATTGATTTTCCTGGGCTCTTTGCTCTGCGCAGTATTGAAGATGTGGAGTCTATTCAATCATGGTTTGAAGCTCACAATCCTCGCACTGCCGTGGTTGCTGGTGGTGGCTTTATTGGTCTAGAAATGGCTGAGCAGCTAGTGCGCCGTGGTCTTGATGTGACGCTAGTCGATAGTAAAGATCAGGTCTTAGCACCACTTGATGTTGAAATGGCTGAACTTGTGCATAAAGAGTTGGTTAAGCAAGGTGTGAAAATTATTCTTGGCCAACCAATCAATGGTTTCCTCGCACCAGGAGCCCCAGTAGCTGGCACAGAGACTTCTACCGAAACTCCTGGTGACCACACTCCAAAATCGTGTTGGGTGGTAGCTGGTCTGCACAAACCAATCCATGCCGATATTGTTATTCTCGGCCTAGGAATTAGACCAGAAACGACCTTAGCTCGCAATGCTGGTCTAACTATCGGTGAGCGTGGTGGCATTCGCGTTGATGAAAATTTGCGCACCAGCGCTGCCAATGTCTGGGCCGTGGGTGATGCCATTGAAGTTCGAAATCCGGTCAGTGACTCGTATACACTAATTGCATTGGGTGGGCCAGCCAATCGCCAAGGCCGAATTGCGGCAGACAACATATTAGGTGCTCATGAGGTCTATGCTGGTACTTTAGGTACAGCTATTCTGCGCGTGTTCGATTTAACAGTAGCATCGGTCGGCCTCAATGAAGTGCAGCTCAGGAGCAGCACGATTCCATACGAAGCAGTGCACGTTCATCCCACTCAGCACGCGGGCTATTACCCTGGCGCTGAGCGCCTCAATATCAAAGTTCTTTTCCATAAAGAAACTGGCCGCATACTTGGGGCTCAGATTGTTGGTCAAGAAGGTGTAGACAAGCGCATCGACGTCCTTGCCACAGCGATGAAGGCAGGCATGACTATTCGCGATTTGGCGGAGTTGGAGTTAGCCTACGCTCCTCCGTTTGGTTCAGCCAAGGATGCCATTAATTTGGCAGGTATGACCGGGACAAACGTTCTAGACGGCTTCAGTGAGCAAGTGCAGTGGCATCAAGTAGATGAGCTGATTAGAGCCGGCTACTGTATCGTTGATGTGCGCAGCAGTGGCGAAAGAGAGCGCGGCTTCATTGCTGGAAGTATTCATATTCCGCTGCCTGATTTGCGGAAGCGAATTTCTGAAATACCAGCAGAAAAACAAATTATCACCTATTGTCAAAGTGGACAGCGCTCTTATAACGCCGCATGCCTATTGAAGCAAAATGGATATAGGGTGAAGAACTTGTCTGGCGGTTATCTAACTTGGAGCTCGATGCAAAACAGCGCAAGCAAGCATGCTATTTGGCAAGAACAAGTGGCCGCAGCTCTAGTAAGTTAAAAGGTTGGTAAATATGAGTGATTCAAGTAAGCTGTTTGGAGCAAAGAAAATAATTGGAAAGGGGGGCGGTTCTATGAACGATATGATTTGGCTAGTGGGCTTCGTGCTCTTATACTTCGCCTTGCAACTTTATATATTGCCGAAACTCGGCATCTCTACCTGAATGTCCCGTAGCTGCTCGGTCGAGCAGCCAAAGACGAAAGCAGGCGAGCCAAAGCAAGATGAATTTGTTCTACCAGAGTCAATTAAACAGAGTGAAGCGAGCAAGGTCGACTAAGTTTAGTCGCTTGTTGCTTGTCAGCGCTCTAGTTATGTTGTCTCAGACAGCTGCACTTTATGCGCTGGCTAGTGCCGCTATGGCTGCCGATGCCTGCCAGATCGGATCACCCTGTGCTGAGGACCCAGCCTGTAAGATTGTGGGCAATACTCACATGCTGGAATGGAAAAGCAGGACCCCAGCAAAAATTATTGTGGTCTGCATTCATGGCCTAGGTCTGTGCGCCATGGCATATAAACCATTGGCGAAAGAATTTTCAGATGCCGGTATAGATGGCTATGGTGTTAATGTGCGCGGTTTCGGTCCTGATCGAGATAAGGCAGAGCGAGCAAAACTAAACTGTATTGATACCGTTGGTGATATCGGTAGACTCTTGCTCGATATTCGTAAACAGTATCCTGGCTACAAAGTCTATTTGGTTGGTGAGTCTATGGGGGGAGCTCTGGCAATTAGGGCGGCTGCTGAGAATGCCGATTTAATTGATGGGGTTGTTTGTTCTGCCCCTGCTTGGAAGTTGCTCCAGATGCGCAGCACGGCAGTCAAAGGTGTCGTTGAGTTGTATTTGTTTCGCAGCCATCGACCTGGTATTGCTTCGCGTGGGGTAATTCACCAAGCCACATCTGATCATGAGCTGAGAGAGCACTGGTTAGCTGGGCAGTCACATAAAATGAAACTCTCCCGCAGAGAAGCAATTGATTTTGTGCGCTTCGTTTCTAAGACTGATAGTTATGCCAAAAAACTTGATAAACCAGTGCTCGTAATGCAAGGCCTTGATGATCATCTTGTCTCACCGAAGGCTGTGGCTAAGATCTTCGGCGATATTCCTGCTAGGAACAAAGAGTTTCTCATTGACGCAAAAGGTGAGCATCTTTTGCTGGAAGAAGGAAAGTTTTCGCCAGTGCTGGTAGAGAAGTTGATTGCCTGGCTAAAGACTGATCAATCTTCATCTAATTTGGCTGCTCGAATCACTGTGATTAATGATCAGACCATGTCACCTGCTGAAATGCGCCGTTTGTCAAGGCTGCAGAAGCTAGCGGAGAGTGATCATGCTGTTCGCTGGGCTGGTGCCTTGAAGAACGTGCACCACGGTCTA
>LNEX01000226.1 GCA_001464165.1 bacterium Ga0077546 | reverse complement strand
CATCTAGCTCTAGTTAATTAATCAATGATGAAAAATGCCGCTGGTGCGACAGACCGCTATATAGCCTTAGTGATTTTCCAACAATATATTTAGAGAAAATCTTCAATGTAGCCAGTCCTACGCGCACTCTCTCAATTCCCTTCTGCATGTACTGCACCCTTTTTGAACCGGTGCCCATGAGCCTCAAGCCTAGTAGGGAAGGCAAGGTCGATTTCAGCTCACGCATTGCTGCAGGCAAAAGAATGGAACAGCCTAATTACAAATTAGAGACCAGTGGTGGCATCTTGCATTTACAAATTGCAGGTAGTATGAGAGATTGTTTTTCTGCCGTAGATAGCGGCCGCAGCTATAATCTTTCGCAAATAGGTGGTTTTCCCACCTGGCCGCAAGATGCAAACTTTCCACATTGTGTAGAATGCGGACAGACAATGTTATTTTTCATGCAGGTAGAGTCGATGGACTTCGCTGTCTTGCAATACGAAGGGGTCTATCATTTTTTTGTCTGCCAAGGCTGTTCAAGCGAATTTGCAGTGCAGCAAAGCAATTAATATGCCGTCGAAAAAGGAGAAGTCATGCCTCAGGTAACCGTTTATTCCGGCCCATTCTGCCCGTTCTGCACCAAAGCTAAGGCTTTGCTCGATAAAAAGAATGTCGACTATATCGAACACAATGTCAAAGAAGACGACGAGAAGCTGAAAGAGATGTTGGAGCGTTCAGGCGGCCGCAAAACAATCCCTCAGATATTTATCGACAATCGTCACATCGGCGGCTGTGATGATCTTTACGCGCTCGATGGCGCCGGCAAGCTAGACGAGCTTCTAACCGCTAATTAAGCCGCCGATGACCTTCAGTTCCACATGTAGATTCTGCATGTAGATTCAGTAAGCAGATTAAGTGTGATTTGTTCAGCGCCGCAAAGCTAAGGGGGTGACGTGTTTCTTGACTCAATGAAATCTCGTATCAGAGGGAAGAACTATCGTGTACTCTACGCCGATGGAGGCGAAGAGAGCGTATTAAAGGCTGCTTCAGTTTTGCGCGATGAGGGGCTTGCAACTCCTATTATTATGAGCGATCCAGATGAGCTAACGAAAATGGCCAAGAAGCTCAATTTAGACTTGAAGGGCATAGAGATTCACAACCCGAAGGAAGACAAAAACTTCGAAAAATATGTGGATGAATATTGTCAAATGCGAAAACACAAAGGGATGCTTGAAAAAGAGGCTGAAGAGCTGATGCGTAAGCCTCACTTCTTTGGAGCCATGATGGTTCATATGGGTGCCGCTGACGGAATGGTAAGCGGTCTCAGTGGAGAAACAAAGCCGTTTATTCCAGCGTTCCAAATCGTCGGATTGAGAGAGGGCTTTAAACGAGCATCTTCAGTTTTTGTGCTCGAATGGCCCGAAAGGCTTCTTTTTTTCGCCGACTGCTCTGTGAATATTAATCCAGATGCAAAAGGGTTGGCAGAAATTGCCTATGCCACAGTCGAAACTGTAAGGTGGCTGGGAGTTGAACCCCGTGTTGCATTTTTGTCTTTTTCTACCCACGGCAGTGCTAAAGATGCCTCTCTGGACAAGATAAAAGAGGCGACCACCATTGCCAAGAGAGAGATGCCTCATGCCATCATAGATGGTGAGATACAGTTCGATGCTGCGTTGCTACCTGATGTTGCCCGAATCAAGACGCAAGAAAGCTCATTTCGCGATCAAGGTGCAAACGTCTTCATTTTCCCAGACCTTAACTCTGGCAACATAGCCTACAAAATCTCCGAACGACTTGGCCGAGCACGGGCGACAGGGCCAATGCTTCAGGGCTTGAACAAGCCTATAAATGATGTCTCGCGAGGATGCTCAGTTGAAGATCTTGCCAATGCTGGCGTGCTGACCGCGGCCCTGGCGAAATTGGATTGATATTTTATTCGTTGTCTGGAATCGGCGCGCCGTTAGGCAATGTTGGAGTAGTCTTCTGATGCCTCTCGGCGCGCCCAGAAGAATAGTGTTTTATATCAATCACGGTCGGTGAAAATGGCACACCACTTATTTCTCTCGCCCCCACAGTTCTTTGCTTTTCGTCTAGACGCTTCAGTTCGTTGGCTATCACTGAGGTTTCGTCTTTTCTGTTCTGAGAAATAAGAAAATCAGAATATTCGCTCCATACTTGCTTTTCAAAGGAAATGTCATGGTTTGACTTAGTTAGCGTTGAAGTTGCATCTTTGAAATTCTGCTCGGCTTCAATATAGTTTTTCGCTGCGATATTGGTTCTTGCTTTAGTGAGTAAATCTGATGCGAGAGTATCCTTCAAGGAATCGGGCGCTGCGATAACAGGAGTAGGTCCTTTGATTTCCGAATTAGGTGTCTGCGATTCCTTCGCCTTGGCCTCCGCAGTATTGCTTGAAGCATTCTGCTTCGGCGTGCTCTCTGGCTTTATAGCACCTGGTTGCGCAGACACACTTGTGAAAGACAAAGCCAGGGCCCACAATGATGCCGCTA
>LNEX01000225.1 GCA_001464165.1 bacterium Ga0077546 | reverse complement strand
AACCGTACGAATCACGCGCCAGCCACCAATTATAGTTCCTAGAGCAATAGCTAGAGCAGCTGAACCCATAACCCAGCCTGGCACTTGATCGCTGTGGTAGCCGTAGCTAGCAAAGTGAGTGGCGAGAATAAGGGTGATTAAGCCCATAGTTTTTTGCCCGTCGTTGCTGCCGTGAGAAAAGCTGACTGATGCGCTAGAAAAGATGTGTAACCAGCGCATTACTGCGTGTTGCTCGGGCGCTTTTTTCGCGTCTACTTCGCGTTCCTTTTCTTTGGTTATTCTTAGCGTGACCCAGGTTGTGATATAGCCTGCCGCAAAACCTACTAATGGCGATATTAGCAGGGCCAGAATCACCTTTTGTAATTCATGCCATTCCACACCACTGCGCCAGTCTGCTCCGTTGGCTACCGCTGCAGTAATTCCGGCGCCGAATAGACTGCCAATTAGGCAGTGAGATGAACTAACTGGTATGCCATACCACCAGGTGATCAAATTCCAGACTACCGCAGCTACCAAGACAGCTACCACTATTGGCAGTGTCACCGATGCGGCGGGAATAATTTTAGTAATGACTTGGGCTACTGCAGTGCCAACGAGCAAGGCTCCCATGAAGTTGAGGATGCCACTCATAACAATTGCTACGCTTGGTTTAAGGGCCTTGGTGTAGATGACCGTGGCGCAGGCATTGGCAGTATCGTGAAAGCCGTTGACAAAGTCAAATGCCAGAGCAAGTGCAATCGCCAGCACCGCTATAACTGTTTCTAGTTCCATCTAATTCTTCTTTGCTACGGTTCTTCAGTTTGCTAAACGTCTTCGTCTTCGATTCTATATATAGTCTTTTGAACTTGATACTTGCGTTTTAGCAGGTCTATGGTTAAGGGTGAGTTAAAGATAGCAAAGTTTTTCTTAAACCTGCTTTAGGAGCTGATTGTTGTCAGGAAGGGCTTTAATAACCGTGAGTCGCCACACTTGCTTCTACTGGTTCAAGTTCACTTGGATCTGCGTAGACCCAAAGATCTCCTTGTCTCCACAGTAGTGGATGATGCACGAGATATCTATATACTAGTAGCTGACGAATGATGCGACGAGCAGATGGATTTTGCTCTCCGCGTCTATCGTTAGCAAGTCGCGTGCGCAACTGAATGGCTTCGCGCTTTGTCCAGCAATATGCCGGCCCAGGGTTATTGCCTCTAGAACGACAAAGTATCGCTACTTTGCCCGAGGGCTGTTCCCAACCTAAAACGTAATAATAATCTTGATTCATCACTGATAATAATAAGTCATATTTGAAATAAGTCCAGTGAACAGTAGCCAATAAAGGCCGTGGAGAGTATGGATTCGAGCGCTCAATCTTTCGCCAATATAGTGATCTTTCATCCAGCAGCTATCGGAGATGCTGTCTTAGCTACGCCTGTTGCTGCTACTTTAAGGCTAAATTATCCTGGCGCAAAAATAACATGTTGGTCTCACGCATCCTTGCGACCGCTTTTACTTGGACTCTGTCCATCCATTGATGAATTTGTCGACTTTCATAAAGAACTGGGCTTCTTTGAACTGCGCAAGCAGTTGTTGGCTATGAAGCCTGACCTATTTATTGATCTCTCTAATTCGTTTCGCGGCGAATTTCTTACCAGTTTCACCAAAATCAGAACTCTTCATTATGACAAGAGTGACAGCAACACGCCTTCTCAACAACATGCAGTTGGCAACTTTTTGGAAACTATTCGGGCTATTTCGCCTGAAACTCCTGCTCGCCTTTTTCCCACGCTTTATCCTGATGCCATCGCCGAAAAATTGGTTCCGGAGTTGGTGGCAGCTCATAACCTGCCTTATGGTCCACTGATTGGCTTAGTACCTGGAGTCGGAAACCTGCGTCCTCATCGGGGATGGATATTTGATGGATGGGTTTATCTTGCTAGATATATACTCGACGAGTATAAGCATATACCTGTTTTGATTGGTGGTCCTGAAGATTTTGAGCTGGCTCAACGCATCAATATGGAAGCAGGTTCTCGCTGCATCAATTTGTGCGGGCAGCTGCAGTTGGACGAGACTGCTGCTATTTTGAAATGTTGTGATGTTGTGGTATCAGGTGATACTGGCCCGGCCCATATTGCTGTAGCCGTTGGCACTCCTGTTATCGGTTTATACGGGCCTACTTTTCCCGCTCGCAGTGGGCCTTACGGTAACTTCGATCAGATCCTTGATCAGAATCAGGCTTGTCAGTGTATTGGTGCAAAATATTGTCAGCTGACCGGACCGGGTCAGCCTGGGGAATGCATGGGCAAAATCATGTTGCCTGAAGTGCTAGAAAAAGTGAGGCAGGCAATTGGTTCTGATGCACCGAGTTCTAGTCAACAAGACCGCTCTGATTCGCCACCAGGAGTTTTTTTTGAGCCTGAGGTTATGCGCGAAATGGAAGAGTTTATGAGGTCGCAACGGCCGGCGGAAGTTGAAGAGACATAAAGATGCAGCGTCCGCCTTCCTAATTTAAACTGCGTGCAGCATCACATTGGCTGGGCCTGTCAGTTGCTCTAGAAGCACTTTCTCTTTGTGATTGAAATAGACTTTGGTGTAATTCTTCCAGTTGCGGTTGAAGTCGCTCACTGATAGCTCTTTTACCACTGCTCTTGGTAGTTCGAGATTAACAAAGTCGAAACTGCCATCTGAGTAGTGAGCCAGTCTTTGAGTGGCTTCCTTTTGCACCACATATGAGGCAATAGTTTGCCATCTGTTTTGGTCAAAGACCTGAAGTTTGATCATAAGAGAAGCCTGTGGCTCCATTGCTTCGAATTTCATTAGACGGCAATAGTGCGATAGTGAAGTAATTTCGAGGGTGCCTTGTGAAAAGAATAGTTCGTGGTCATCAGCGACTTCTGCGCGGTTTTGCTTGTCTCTAATGCTAGCTGTTTTGGGCTGAACTGCTGGTGGTGTCATGTCGATGGTAGACGGAGAACTTGCAGTATTCGATGTAGGGTGGGCACTATATTGAGCATTGCTTGCGGAATTTTCTGCTACTAGGTGCAGGTGTGGTCTTTGTGATGCTAATTTCGCCGCCGCTTGCCATGTATTTTGTCTTTCTTGTTCGGCAGCTAGGCGAGTTTCTTCGGCCTTAACATATTCAGCTTTAACTCTTTCAGCTCTGTCTTTTGCGGCTTTTAATTGCTCTTCTCTGGCTCTGGCTGCTTGTGCCTGTTCTAATTTGGCTTGGGCTCTCAGTCTATTGGCGGTTGATTCAAGTTCGAAGTGCTGCTCAACTTCGTTGTTTGATATTGAGAAGTTGCTGAGTACGACCTCAGGAATGCTATCTGATGGCATTGCTGGTCTGGCATAGTGGGCTAGGTCAAATTTCGCTCGTGATGTTTCTGTGAAAAACTGGCGTTGATAAATTTGTGCTTCTTCGGCAGTAGGTAAGAGTAGGACTTGCGAAGGGAAAATAAAGGCATAGTTGTTGAAGCCGTCGCAGCGGTTGGCTACTTCCCCTCTATTTATTGTTAAAATCAGACGAGCAAAGCGCGCATCGCCATATTCCTTTAGCGCAATGCTTGCCAAACTCTCACCAGCTTTAACGGCATGCTTGATTCTTCCACTAGATTTGAGAGTTTTTGTTCTGGCTTGGTTCTGCATCTGCGTTTCCCTACTGAAAGAAGTTGTCAGCGAAATTCTGGGTTCTCGCTTGGTGACAATATCTATTCGGGTTGGCCAAATTTTCGACAGATGCCAATATTAAATCGGTGAGCGCAAGACCCACCCCTTCGGTGTCGCGGTGTGGCGTATGAAGACCCTGCTGGCTAACGCTGCGTCTTGACATCCGCGGTCTGTACAATTATATTTGAGTTTCCGCCAGATTTTTTCTGTCAGCCGGATGCTCAAACTTACTAATCGAAGAGCTTCCTTAATATGGCCAATAACAACGCGTCTGCAGATGCTGCAAGTAATTTAGACACTCAACCTGTCAAACCAGCTCCCGACACTGGTCAAACACCTGTTGGGCTGATGAAAGACGCTGGTGCTGGGGTTCCAGAGAGAAAGCCGGAAGGCAATCTTGAGGGCGGCACGACTCTGCCCGAGAAGTTTCGCGACGCTGCTGGTATAGACAAACTACCCGCTCCTGGTACTGCCAATGTCGCCGCTCGCAAAGTTGAGGATGACGCTAGTCACGGTGGGCCGGTCAGAGTTCGTCAGCAAGAAAGTATGGTCACTCCTGATGGCCAGACCGTAAATGGCAGACTATATACAAAGCAAGGTCAAGAATATTTTGCTCAAACTGAAGGTGAGAATCGTCGAATTTATCCGGTTACTCGCAGCGAGACTGGAGTTCCCACACTTCAGGCTCCAGATGCTAGAGCTACTCGTAACAATCGAGATGCAGAGCCTGTCGCTCGGGCGGAGGATACTCCGGGTGTACGGCGAAGGGAAGTAGATCCTGCAGTAGTTAAGCCTGATGAAACAGGTGGTCGTGTGGGAAGAGATGGCAAAGTTGTTGACGGCACGCTAGAGACAGGTGGACGCCGAAGAGACGCAGAGACTCCTAGCGGTAGGCCTGACGAGAGCAGCGGTCGTGTGGCAAGAGACGGCAGAGTCGTTGATGGCACTCTAGAGACAGGTGGACGTCGAAGAGAAGCAGATCCTGCAGTAGTTAAGCCTGAAGAAATTGGTGGACGCCGAAGAGAAGCAGATCCTGCAGTAGTTAAGCCTGAAGAAATTGGTGGACGTCGAAGAGAAGCAGATCCTGCAGTAGTTAAGCCTGAAGAAATTGGTGGACGCCGAAGAGAAGCAAATTGGTGGACGTCGAAGAGAAGCAGATCCTGCAGTAGTTAAGCCTGAAGAAATTGGTGGACGTCGAAGAGAAGCAGATCCTGCGGTAGTTAAGCCTGAAGAAATTGGTGGACGCCGAAGAGAAGCAGATCCTGCAGTAGTTAAGCCTGAAGAGACACCAGGGCGTCACAGCAGAAGAGATGCCGATAGTGCGGCTACTCCTGATGGAACGACTCCACTGCGAAGCGAGCGCGAGTTAAGAGTCGAGCAAAATCGCGCTGTTCTTGCTGGTCAGGGAGATCAAGTGCAGACGGCACAGGCTGCAGCACTTGCTCAATTGCGGGCTCAAGCGGACAAAGCTGCCGTCCCCACTCCTGTCGCAGACACTAAGGGCCAACCTTCTGGGGTCAATCCAGGAAATCAAGATTCCAAGCCAGGTTCCGAAAATAAGGGCATTCCGGCTGTGCCATCTACTACAGTTGCCGAAGTAAGACTGCCGGGGCCCGACAACAAAGGTCAGAATCCGGGGATAGAGCCACGTTCGGTTATGCCCACTATTGACGGCAAGAGTGTGCAGCAGCTGGTTACTGAGAGTAAGCCGTTTCAGCAGCTTCCGCCGGAGCGCCAAGCTGAGATTATCAAAGGCTTGAATGAAGTTCAACGGCCGCAGCAGCCAAATCAAGCTGACAAGCCAGTTGACTCTGGCGCCAAGCCCGTTGATCTTGGTGTTAAGTCTGCCGATCTCGGCGGCAAGCCGTTAGATTTTGGCGCGAAGCCAGTAGATCCAGGCATGAGGCCTGTTGAAGTAAAGTTGCCTGACGGCAAAGCTCAAGAGGTTAAAACGGGCGAGTTAGTTCCCGGGCGAGGCCTCGATCCATCCGGCAATCCTCTCAGAGGGCCAGACGGAAATCCCATGAAATTCAGTGATATGGTCGCTGCTGGCATTAAGCCGGGTGACATCTTGAGGCCTGGTGATTTAAAGCCGGTTGAAGTGAAACCAGGTGAAGGTCTCAAAGCTGGAGAAGGGCTAAAACCGGGAGAGGCTCAAAAGGTTGCTGATGCCATTGCTGGTAAGGCGATTGACCCAGCCCTTGTGGCCAAGCTCGGTGAGGGTCTAAAGCTCGGTGAGGGAATAAAAATCGGCGACAAAGTTGCCTTGCCTGGTGCAGAGCTGCCTGGCGGCAAGCTGGCTGCCGATTCTGCTGCGATACTTAAAGAAAAGGGCGGTGTTACAGATGCCGCTATACGCACGCCGACTTCAGCGCTTTCGGACATGGCAAAAGCGCTTGGATTGAATGCAGAGGTTACTCGCCCTGCCGATAGCAAGGTGGTCAGCCCGCAAGATTTGAAATTGCCTGATAGTGCGTTGAAAGTTGCTGCTGATGCACTAAAGTCAACTACCGTTGACGTTGGGAAAGTGGAGGTGAAGGCTGATTTCAAGGGTCTAGATGTGGCACGTTCTGATAGCGCGCTTAATCTGGCTGTTAAGCTACCGACCGCTGATGCTGCTTTACCTGGCGTTAGAGAAGTTGTTAAGACTGACGGAGCAATTGGTGCCAAACCGGAAGCTGCAGTGAAAACTGATATCGGGCGACCTGAATCATTTGCGCAGAAGATAGACGGTGCTTTATCTGCGCCTTTGGCAGCGGCTCAACGATTTGAAGTTGATAAGAACGCACCTACGGTCAAAGTAGATCAAGTAATATTACCTGGCGATAAACTTGACACGTCAAGTGTAACTAGAATTGAACTTGATCCAGATAAAAAGGCTACTGATACCGCTGGTAGTGCTGCAAAATTCGATGAACTTCTCGATAAAGCGAAGAAACAAAGAGAAGAAGAGAAGTTTGACGAAGAAGACCAGTTGAACTCACG
>LNEX01000224.1 GCA_001464165.1 bacterium Ga0077546 | reverse complement strand
CATATGACGAACGAGCACGTAAGGCTAAATTAGTCTCTTCAATGGGCAAGTTTTTGCCTGACATCGCTCTTTCGTATCAATGGAATTATCTCAAGGGTAAAGCCAATGTTCCCTTTGGCCAAACACTGGAGCCGCTGAGTTTTAATAACCCTTTCATTTTGACTTCTGCTGGCTTCAAATATTATGGCTATCGTGGCGGTAGTGTCTTATTTGGTGCTTTGCAAAATCGCAATAATTATCGCGCTGCCCGTCATTCAAAGCATGCCACGGTTAGCGATACACTTCAGACTGCAGCTAAGCGCTATTATGATTTGCTTCTGCAGGAGGCCCTCCTTCAGATTAGAGTAAAGGCTGTTGAAACTTCTGAAGGACAGCTTACTCTCAATAAAGACTTAAAGCAGGGCGGCTTGGCTACCAATCTTGAAGTGTTGCAGGCTGAAACACAACTCTCTCAGGATCGCCAGAACCTAATTGATCAACAAATTGCTCGTCGGGAAGCGGCGATTCTCTTAGCGGAGTTCCTCAACGCTAATCAGGGTCTAGATATCGTTCCAAATGATTTGTTGCTTCAGAAAATTCGAATAGTCTCGGACCAAGCAAATGCTGCTCGACTTTTACAGCTTGCGATTGACAACCGGCCGGAGTTGAAGCAGTACGAAGAGTTGCGCTTGGCTGCCAAAAAGCAGATCGTTGTCAACGCTGCAAAATTGCAGCCTAATTTTGCGTTTAGTGGAAACGTGCTTGGTATTGGTGAAACTCTGAGCAAGCAGTATGAACTAGCTCCAATTACCCTCGCTGGTGCGGCTGGTGGAGTGGGTGTGCGTAACAGGCAGATCACAGCCTTGTACACCCTTGGTGTTAATGTAAATTGGAATTTCGAAGGCCTAGGAGCAGTTGATCTTGCCAACACTTACGCTGCTAAGATGACTGCTCGCCAGGCTGGTTTACAGCAGCAGCAAGTGCTGAACAAAGTTACTTCTGAAGTCAGGCGGTCGTATCTACAATCCCTTAAAACGGATAGAAAGATCGAAGAAGCCGTGGCTCAAGTGCGCTCCGCCAACGAGGAGCTGCGTCTAGCTCAACTGCGCTTTCAAAATGGTGTGGGTCGCAATATTGATGTGCTGAAAGCTCAGCAGGATTACACGTCGTCCTTAATTGAGAAGGCTAGAGCTATTGTTAATTTTAATAATGCTCAGATAGATCTTCTGCACGATACCGGATTGATCTCAAGCTCAACAGTCCTGGCGCGCACACCAGCGATTCGCTAGTGGGCTCTCCCCGCTCCTGGTATGCAGCTGCTAAAGCCTGGCCGTCACACTTAGGCTTCTCGTCTTACAGTTAGGCTTCTCGTCTTACACTTAGACTTCTGCTCTTGGGCCGTGGCTCTTAATCTCAAGTCTAGGGCAACGTGATAAACTCCCAATCCTTAACCTCCGGGACCCCTATTTTTACTAAGTAGGTACTTATTCAGTTAGTACTTACTAAGTCATTACTTTCCTAAGGCATATTTACGAAGGAGCTAACAATGGGCACTATGCGGGCACACGAAATTGACTACACCATCATTGGTGATGATATGCAGCTGGTGGAAATTGAGCTTGACCCTGGCGAAACAGTGATTGCTGAAGCCGGTGCTATGAACTACATGGAACATGGCATCGTCTTTGAGTCGAAGATGGGCGACGGTACCGATGCCGACCAGGGCATGATGAAAAAGCTATTTGGAGCAGGCAAGCGTATGCTGGCCGGTGAATCTATGATGATCACCCACTTTTCCAACGGCGGCTCAGGCAAGCAAAAAGTAGCCTTTGCTGCTCCTTATCCCGGCAAAATTATTCCTCTTGATTTGGCCCAGCTCGGTGGTCAAGTGACCTGTCAGCGCGACGGATTTCTCTGCGCCGCATACGGCACAAAGCTCGATATTGCCTTTACGCAAAAGTTAGGCACAGGCTTCTTTGGTGGCGAAGGCTTTATTCTGCAGAGCTTGAGCGGTGATGGTTTGGCCTTTGTTCACGCTTGCGGCACAATTGTCAAACGAGAACTTAAGGGTGAGACACTGCGTGTCGACACTGGCTGTTTGGTGGCATTCACCCCAGGAGTTGAATATTCTATTGCCCGCGCTGGCAATTTAAAGTCAATGGTATTTGGTGGTGAAGGACTTTTTCTTGCAACATTAAGCGGACATGGAACTGTTTGGTTACAGAGCCTGCCGTTCTCGCGTTTAGCCAATCGTATTCTTGAACATGCTCCGCGCGCTGGTGGCAGCCCAGCAGAGTCTGGTGGTGGTGGCATTATTGGTGGCATTGGCTCACTCTTCCAAGACTCTTAGGCTCTTAGATTCTTAGATTTTTAAATCGGTATTAAATTGCTCAGTAATAAATGAGCCTTTGCGTTCGTTGACGCCCTAAGTTAACGCTCGTATTCTCTGGCTGTTTTGCTCAATTCTGTAGGCGCAACTTATTGATTAGCCACGCTTTTGTTTTGGGAAAGTTTTGCGATACAATCGAGGTTAGATGGCTTGAACCACCGGCGATACCATCAATTATGTAGGCGCAAACTTCTTGTTCGGCAAAGTTAGCTGGTGGTGCTAAAAATGGCATGGACTCTTCAACGGCTGGTGGCATGTTGCGCATATCAATCTTGTAGGCAACATGAAAGTCTTGGTCGCGGGAAAGGCCACCAGAGCATTGCTCAATCGCATGGCCTACTTGTTTGAGAAAGGCTTCTTTGATTTCTGCTGGTGAGAAAGGTTTAGCCGTTACGCCATTTCCGCTTTTCCCCCTTCCCACTTTGCTTGTGACCATCAAGTTTTCAAAGACAGTGATTTCTTTTCCGTTTAAAATTGCGGCTTCTTGCACCTTAGAATTTGCGTCCAGCTTATCTAGAGCCGAGGGAGCCACGCTCACAGTTATTTCGCCGCTATCCAATATTTGATATATAGCCCTAGGCATGCCTGTGATTGCTTTCTGCACTAAGGAAACGGTAGCGTTACTAACGGCAAGGTGTCCTTTTCTCGGGGGAAAAGGTTTGCGCGGCAAAAGTTGCTGGGTTTTCTAGGCGCAGCACACAACTGGCTGCCTGTGCTGCTTCAGCAGTGCCTCTAAAGCTGTCTCGGATATTGCGGTAGACAGGCAATGCCAGCTTATATTGCCCTTGAGCGGCATATGAATGGGCGAGGTAAAGCATTACTATGGCATTGGAATTACCTTCTTTCATAGCATCAAGAAAGTATTGATTGGCTACGCGATAGTTGCCTCGGTTATAAGCTTCCACTCCGTCGGCATAGTCATCGTCTCGGTCGGCTAGAGCTGGGGCAGACCAGGCTAAGGTACATAACAGGGATAGCGAGAGCGCAGAGCAGCGCACGATAGCCGAACCGAGAAAAGCTATTGCCGTTGTGTTGTTGACTATTTCCGTTTCGGTGAAATTAGTTTGGGTATTTCTACTTCGGAGATTTCTGCTTTGGAGATTTCTGCTTTGGAGATTTCTACTTCGGAACATTTTACTTCCCGCTTCTATATTGCCGGGCCGTTCTACTTCTTCCTATTACTTCTTTTTTTGTTTCCGGCCGTGCTAGTACTGCTTAACGGCGCCACCATCAATGGTGATAGCGGTGCCGGTGATAAATTCGCCTTTAGGTGAAGCTAAAAAGGCAATTAGGTCACCAAGATCTTCCGGCTTGCCGAATTTTTTCACTGGCGCTGAGTACTTCCAGGCATTAACAACTTCTTGAGCAGACACTCCATGAGTTGTGGCGTATTGCTTTGCTAGTTCGTGCACAAGGGGGGTATCAAAATAACCAGGGCAGATGACGTTGACTGTGACGCCATCGGCAGCCACTTCGGTGGCAATGCACTTAGTTAAGGCGTTGAGACCAGTGCGCAAGGTGCTTTGCACTACGGAGCTCGCTTCAGCTTCGATGCCAAAAATTGAGCCGATATAGATCACTCGTCCATAGTTTCTCTTGCGCATGCCGTCTAAGAGCATTCTCGTTAAGACTATTGGCGGACGCAGCACTAGATCGTGGCCATATTGCCACTGCTCGTCAGTTGCTTCCGAAAAGGGATAGGTGGGCGGATGGCCAGTGCTGACAATTAGAATATCGATTTCGCCTAAGCGCTCCTGGGCTTCGCGGGCGGTTTTCTCTAAATCTTCCATTTTGGTCAGGTCAGCGGCAATGCCCACTACCTTAACCCCTGTTTTTGCGGCGATTTCAGCGGATACGAGGTCTATCTTATCAACGTGACGCGATGAAATCGCTATATCTACGCCTTCTTCGGCCAGCGAAACAGCGCATGCATGGCCTAAGCCGTAACTAGCGCCCGTAATCAGGGCTCTCTTACCCTTCAGTCCTAATTCCATTAGCTTCCCTCTGACTTTTCCATTAGTTCAATATTTGAAGCTGAGGATAGCAGCTAGGCCACCATGAACAAAATAGCCTGACTAAAATGGTGACTTTCCGTTACCAAGTTGAGTGCTGTCGGCAGCTAAATTTTGCCCAGATATCGCCCCTGATGGGGAATTGCCGCATTGCTAGGGGAAGCTCAGACGGTTATCTTGTCACTTAGTAATGTCAGAATGATTAGACACGAGTAGTGAGAAATGGGTAGATACAGCACAGCGCTTAGTGTGGCCGTCGGACTTTTAGTTTTCTGCTATTTTGTTATTTTCGCTACTGCTTATCCATCGCCCGAATTGTTGCGGGCCATAGCCTTTGAAGTGGTTGTTTTCGTTTTTGTCTTGGCTTTCAAGCTGCGGCAAAATCGTAGTAAGGCTACACGCCTAGAAAATATGGTTCTGGATGAACTGGGCTCAAAATGGAAAGCTCTATATTTCATGCGTAAGGCAGGCAGTGCCTTGATTCTTGCTTGCTGGCTTTCGCTTACTATTTTTCTTCTGATTGACCTCACGGCCCTTACTGCTGCCTGGCTAGGCAATTACAGCGTCTCAAACAGCATTTACATGGGGCATTATGGCTTAGCCCGCAGTATCTGTGCGACTGTTTCTGGTGCCAATCGGCAAGCGAGTGCGGCCAAGTCAGCTAATCTGGCTAATTCTGCGAATTCTATAAATTGGGCCATTCCTGGAATTCATCCAGCCTATTCAATGGAAATTCTTACGGGCGCCTATATTGAGGCGGGTAAGCATGACCGTGGTCGAGAATTGACCAAAGAGTTGAAGGCTATGAGAAGAGAGCTGTTTGGTGTAGATAGTGAACTTTACGCTGGAATATTGGCCGATTCAGCCAATCTTTATCGCAAGGAAGGCAATTTTGCAAAAGCAGAGCAAATTAGCAAGGAAGCCTTGGAAATTTCGCGGCGAGTTTTGAAAAACACTGGCATGGGTCAAATCATCACCCAAGTGGCCAACAACCTGCGCGATCAGGGTAAATTTGGAGAAGCCGAGCCGCTCTACAGTGAAGCTTTGCAGATGCGCGAGAAACAGTTTGGGCCTGGCAGTGTCAAAGCGGCTGACACTTTAGTTGAGTACGCCAAACTACTGCGCCTCAGAGGCGACCCCGATGGCGCGGCCAAGGCCATACGCTTTCAAGAGCGAGCCGATGCTATTTTTAAACGACATGAGACTAAGGGCGATCCGTTCGCTTCGATTATGGTGACAATCTTGTTTCTTGTAGTCTCAATTGTTGTATCAAAAATGCTATTTGGGCCACGGGGATATCTTACCAAGGTAGCAATGAGGCGTATCGAGCAGAATCTGGCTAATAGAGCCAACAATTCTCGTGAGAATATTAGTAAGCTGATCAAATTTTACGAGAATCAGAATAATATTGAACAGGTGAAAAAATACCAAAACATGTTGGCCGGCATAAGCGCAGCAAAAGACTAAGTGTTTGGCTTTTAGGATGCACTCGGTGGAAGAAATACTCCAACTATCAAAGCACTATACTAAGCGCGTGTTGCAGCTTTTGGTTGCCGGTCAATATTGGGGCATTCAGCGCGAATTCAAGTTGGCTCCTGGTCTCACCGCCGAAGAGATCGATCAAGCCGTGCGCGATTTTGAGCTCTCTTCTTCGCGCTTGATTATGCCGCCAGAAACTGCTTTTGCTAGTGTGCAGCTATTCAATTTTGATGATCGCCAGTGGAATTCAGGCCCTCTTCCTCGTGGTGCTGTTAGCCATAACACTATTATTTATGTCTCCGATGGCGGCAGCAAGTGGGCCCAAGACTTTTTCCTTTGGTCGGCCATGGGGCGCTCTAGGCACATGCTTAAACTTGTCTTTCGTGTCGTTGGCGAAGATGTCGTAGTTTCTTACGACGGTATCTACCAAAACTAAAACTATTTGAGGTTTGGTCTAGGTCTCGCTGGTTTGACAGCGAGAATGGCACCACTGCCTTGCCAGAGCTTAGTATTTAAAACTGGTGTTTGCAGCTCACCACGATCGCGCAGTACTTCAGATTCGACAGCGTCTTTTAGATAGTCATAGGCATCAGCCAAATTGGTCTTGTTGCCCTTTGACTCTAGACCTTCGATGAGGCGTCGAGTAAAGACACTATTTTGATAGTTCTTAGATTCCCACGAAACTTGGTCTGCCAAGCTTGAGCACAAAACCGCCTGGCCATTGCCGAGGGTGAGTTTGTCTAGATTGAGTCCGGTGTTGCGGGTCAAACTTTTTTCAGCCGGTGCAGCTGAACCGCCGTGGCAAACGTCCATGATAATCACGGTACGTTCTGAATGCACTTGTTCTTTGACCATATTGGTAAGCCATTGCATAGGAATACCGGTGGCTAAAAGGCTATTTTTCGCCGGCTTGTTCCATGGCTCCGCTGCCGTGACTTGATACATAGACCACAACCAGGTCGTCGCGGTTGGCGACCCGACCTAACCACTTGTCTCCGAGCTGATCAATTATGTTTTGTCGACTAGCATTGCCGTCTACCAATAATTTGACGTGATCTGGTTGGAAGTTGCCTTTTGATACCAGGTAATTGCGGAAGTCGGTGGCATCTTTAGCTGCATATTTTAAATTGATAGAAGGATCTTTGAAATTGCTGATACCAACCACCAGAGCCCATTTGTCAGCTACGGGCTTTTCTGGAACTGCTGATGGTGAATTTGAAGTTGTAGAAGAAGTTGATGCGCCCGAAGTTGCTTGTGATTCTACTAGCTGGCTGAGCATGGCTGAGCCAGGTAGGCTCTTCTTGATTTCTGCTGCTCTAGCACTGAGTGGCTTGGCTGCAGTGTCTCCGGCCTTGCTCATGATCTTGGCCAGGGTCTCAAGGTCGCCAGCTACCTTGGCACTGCTGGCACCATATGTGGTTTCATCAATGCTTAAAACTTGCTGATAGAGCTCGATTGCTTCTTTTGTTTTGTTCTGAGTGACATAGAAGGCCGCCAGTTCGCGCACGCTACTGGCGTATTGATCATTGCTTTTGCCCATGGTGTTTTCTAGTGAGGCAATCGACTTCTTGTAATATTCTTCGGCCTGCTCTGCTTTTCCTAGGTGCGAATAGGCGATGGCTAAGTAGCGAACGATTTCGGCTACATCTGGGTGGTCTGGTCCGAGCTTGGCTTCATCTATAGCCAGAGCCTTTTCAAGGTTAACTAGTGATTCGGAGTATTTGCCTTCTTCTTGATCGAGTGCACCAAGATATTTGAGACATTGTGCTACGGCTGTGTGGTCGTGGCCAAGCTCTCTTTCTCTCAGAGCCAAAGTCTTCTGAAAGAGCGGCCTCGCCTCGTTATAGTTGCCCAGTTGCTGATAGGTACGAGCTAATAGAACTAAGCTACAGCTCAATAAGGCGCTGTCTTGGCCGAATGCCTTCTGCCGAATCTCTAGCGCTTTCTTGCACTGTGGTTCTGCTTCTTGATAGAGTCCCACCGCCAGATTTACAGAAGCCAAAGTTTCTAAAGCGGTGGCCATGTCTGGGTGCTCGGTACTGTATGTGAGCTTCATGATTTCGTAGGCTTGCTTAGCTGAAGCTTCTGCTTCTTTGTACTTTCCTTGTTTGACATAGAGCAGGGCTAGACCTTGCATACCTTTGCCGTAGAGTGGCGCTTTGTTGCCCAAGACTTTTTCCATCACAGCTTGTTCTTGATGGTAGTAAGCCTCGGCTTCTTTGAAGTGACCTCGTGCTTCTTCTATGTAGCCTTTATTGAAAAGCAAAACGGCATAATTAAGGTCGCTCTTTTTTTTGTCATTGTTGAAAAGTGAGTCACAATGCTTGATCACTTTCTCTGCTTCTTCAAAGCGGCCAAAGGTAATCAAAAGCTGAGCTAGGTTGTTCCATCCCAGAGCGAGACCTACTTGCTTGCTACCGACAGCTTTTTCTCCCATAGAAATAGCACGGCGATAAAATTGTTCAGCTTCACTGAAGCGACCTTGTTTTTCATACATGCTGGCTAAGTTATTTAAGAGCAGAGCCATATTGATGCTCTGGCCGCCCTTATTTTCTTCGAGCAATACTATCGCTTGCTTAAACATTTCTTCGGCTTTTTTGTAGTTGCCCTCTTCTGTGAAGCAACTAGCTAAGTTGATTAAACTTTGCCCTAGACGAGCACCTTTGTCTTTAATGCCGCGGGCGGCCTCAACCGCCTCACTAAAGAGTCTTT
>LNEX01000223.1 GCA_001464165.1 bacterium Ga0077546 | reverse complement strand
GGTCTGGCTGCCTGCTGGCTTAGAGCCATAAACGGAACGATGGTTAGAGCGAGGCTGAGTGCGAGGTTGCAGGCTTTGCTGAAGGCTTTGTATTTAAGCTGTATTTTAAGGACTTTTGGCTGCGACATCTTGATTTCTCTTGGATTTGTTTGATCCTAGCAAATACAAAGCCAATTGGAACGCTTGAGAAAGTGCTCATAAGTTATGTCTTTTCTATCTGTTGACAAATACTAGTCAAGAATTTCAAAATCTACTCTATGAACTTACTAAGCATGATTGCTTCGTTGCGTAAGTTCGGGAATTTTGTCATCGGCCTCTTTCCCGTGCTTGGCACCATAATCGATTGGCTCTTGGCACCGTTTATTCGTGCCGCTAGAGTAATCCAGGCGCGAGCTAGTTCGGCGACAAAGATTCAAGGGCAGATCGAGAAGTTTCAGCAGTCGACCGTAGTCAAGGCTGCCACTCCAGCTATTCGCCGCTTCTACTGGAAAGACTATGCTCAAGACAGGCTTGTATTAGAGCGTCTGCCTCAGGGTAGTTTGACAATATTGCGACCGCTATTTCTAGCTACAGTGGCTTCGACTGTTCTCTTGCCTATGCTATCGCTTGCAACTAAGCCCGCTGTCGATTTGACAACTTTGGCTGGTGCTACAGGTAGTGCGCCAGTTTGGTCGGTTTATCTGTGGTTGCTTGCGGCTGCTCTTGCTTGGGGTTGTATTCTGGCTGGCTCTGCGGTTTGCAATCGCATTTTCTTTTGCTTTATTGCGGTTATCTACATTACTCTTTTGGGTGCTACTGCTTTATTTATCCCCCGTTCATACACCAATGCTCTTTTGCCTTTAGCCGTATTTCTGGCACTGAGTTTTAGTGAATCCAGCCTCAAGAAACCTGGTGGCTTTGATCGGTTGATATCTGCTCTGGTGGCTTTAGCGGTCGGAGCCCCAGCCGGTGTATATCTTCTTGCTCTGGGTGATTGGCGGCCTTTTGGCATTGAGCATAACTACTTTTTGCCGGGGGCCAAGTGGTCGCTATTTGAGGCCCAATAGAAAAAATGGTGCTGCCGTAAGATTAACTTCTCTGTTGCGCCAGCCGCTTTCTATTTCTAGTAGTGCCAGGGTTCTCAGTTCAATTACACTAGTTTTTCTCATTACTTTGATTTGCCGCGGTGGGGCTTCTGCATTCTCTGGTCAGCTCTTGTCTGAGATGAGTCTTTGGAACGGCTATCTCTGGCCCGTTTGGTATTTCATTGGCATTGGTATTGTCTTTAAGTTAATCAAGAATACCAAAGTGCTTACAAAGTCGATTAAGGAGGCTGTGCCTAGCTCCTTTTATTTGCCGGTAGTCGTGCTCCTGATTGTCGCTTCCAGCGCTTTGATGTGGCGCAATGATTTGGTCAATTGGTCTTTGCCCTACGAATTTCTCAGCGGCATTTCCGTGCCATTTTATGTAGGCACCAAGTGGTATTGGAGCGAGCCTATCAATTCATTTTCAGCCGCTGTACTTAAATGGTTTTTCCTCTTTGATTTAATTGCCCTTGTCTGGCTTTATGCCAAGAAGCGCTTGCAGGCTGATAGCGCTAGCAGCCTCCTCTACTTCTCTGCTCTTTCATGGTTTGCTGTTACTGAGTATATGTTTCAGTGGCTTTCGTTCGGCCGCTCGGCTGCTCACTCAGTGATTTTGCTAACGGCATTTTCGATGTGGCTGCTTTGGCTCTTTCATACTGTCGGGCTTGAAATGAGTCTACAGACCTCTAAGACTTTCCCTTCGATTGGTCGCCTTGCTATTTTTGGTAGCATTGTCCTCTTTGCCTTGTTAGAGATTCATGCACGCTGTGCCATCAAAGATTATGGGGTGATGAATGAAATTTTCCTCTATATGTTCAGAGGAATTATTGATGTTGGCTTGCCCTATTTTCTTTACGTTTTTGCTAGTCGGCGCTTTCAGCAATTGCCTTTGAAGGTTGGCGAAATTTTTCGAATATTTTGTGCCGGTGCTCTTTTGACCTATCCTCTAAATATTCTCGATAAGCTGGCTCTAGGTGGTTGGAGCTTATCTGGACTGAATGCCGTTTGGCAGGACGAAATTGCCACATTTACCAACAAAGGCTTTATTGCCGCCCAAGAACCGGAGCTTTCGCTTGGCAGCACTGGCCTTTGTCGCTCTGGTGGTGAACTATCAAAAGAGCTTGAGTAGTTCTTCAAATTCAAATAGAAATACAAACAAGAACAGCGAGAAAACAAGCAGTAGAGCCGCAGTGATATTTGCTTGCTTGGCCTTTGCAAGTGGCTTTGCCTCATTTTCCAAAACCACTGTTGACTTACCATTGCCTGATCATCTGCGTATTCTGGTGGCACCATTTCATACTAGTCTGTTTTTCGACTATCATCTCGTGGCCCTCTATCTTTCGGCTGGCATAGCGGCATTGTTGTTCGCCCTAATAGTTGGAGGAGCTGAGACAGGAACTGCAAGGCTTTCAATCGGGAAATGGCTGTTGGCCTTTGTTTTAGCTTTTGCTGTGAGTTTCTCTGTTAGCTGGGTCTGGCCGGGGCAAGAAGTGTGGTTGCGCTCTACGGGGATGCTAGAGATTGGTGCCATATTTGCTGCGGTAATCTTCGCTTATTTACTTATTCTGGCTGTTAGATCCATTGAAGAATATTCAAAAGAAGGAGAGAAATTGGTTCTCTCTTTCTTTGAACTCAATGTCGTTGCAGCATTACTAATGGCCTGGTTGATTTATAGCGCCTCAGTAAAGTTGCCGCAAGCAGCTATGGTACAAGCCAATCTGCCCCTGGCACCTGGGCTTGTGGTGCCCACTCGCTTTGGTCAGCCTGTAGTCAATGCCACATCAGCTCTCTACACGTTGGCAGAGCCGGCTGGGGCGACTACTCTAACAATAAGTCAAATTGATAGTAATGGCCGAGATCTAAAAAGCCTTATGCTTGACCTCGTTACAAAAACTCAATCCCAAAAATTGTTGCCGAATTTCAAAGTGCTGGGGGCTCAAGATTACAGCCGCTATGCTCCTTCTGCTCTAGCTCTTGAGTTTAGCTATGATCTAGTAAGTAAAAACGATCCTAATAGCACTGTGGCTATGAGTGGAATCACGGTGCTTAAGTTACCTAGTAAACCAGCAATTAAGTCAGAAAGTGAGTCTATTAGTAATTCTGCCAACAACAAGGTTGAATATTATTGTCTCTGCGCCACTCCGATTGATATGGATGTACGTCGCTATGACTTAATTCGTATCTTGCAATCAAGCAAATAAGTAACTGATTTGAGAGTATTAGAAAATTGAAGCCATGGCCCCACTAAGATTGGCTTCCATCAATGATAGCTGTAGATTGACTAAGCGAGCATCAAAGCTGTTGGCGTCAAAGTCGCAACCAACCCATGTCAATTTTTCTTCTATTTCAGGATTTTCAGGATCTTCCACTACTTCTAAAAAGCGGCGATATCCTTCAGTGCCGCCTACGTCTTCTGGGGGACAGGCGCGCTTGCCCATGATGCATCTTGCCAGCGCGGGCCCGCCATCTAGTTCGACAACACGTTCAACTTTAATCTCGTGCTGCCAGGAGTCTGCTAAATCGTATTCGTAAACAAAAACGTCACCTTCTTCTGTCAAAATGTCGCTCAGTTTAATCGAAGACTGGTCTTTGATTTTTTTGTTTTTGGCATCGACTAAATCACCATATATGGTGTTGCCGAAGTGAAAGTGATGAATGTGATAGCCTGACCACCCCATTGAAAGTTGCAAAATCTCATGCAGTTGATCTAGAGTTATGTCGCCATTGACCAAGAGTCGCCGCCAGATCGGTAAAGGTGCATCTTGCAAATTTACGCGCAGTTGAAAAAATTTGTTGAGATTACTTTTCTTACGGACGGCCATGGGTTTTCCTCTGTTTCTAGCTAGGGTTTAAAAATCTAGTGCTTCAGGTCCGAAAGAGTCAGGCAGTAGGTCGTCTAATCGCCAGATGCAGACATCGTTCGCCTCATTTTGAATAGAGAGTAAAATTAGGTCTAGCCCTCCAAATTCTCTTAGAAATTGTCGGCATATGCCGCAGGGAGAACCTCCGGGTTTGGTGGCACAAACAATGGAGATACGCAGAAATTTTGTAAATCCCTCTGAAACGGCTTTGACCGCAGCTGTGCGCTCGGCGCATATCGCGCCACCATAGCTTGCATTTTCGATGTTGCAGCCAGAGAAGTGGCGAACTACTCCGTCAGCATTTTGCGCTTCGATTGTTGAGCCGACATAGAACCTAGAGTAGGGAGCGTGGGCTGCTTTCGCCGCTACCCAGGCGGCCCTTACTAACTCTTGATCAGTGTTGTTGAGATCGGCGAATTTAGTAATTGCGGGTTTGAATGACATATTTACTGTGGTTGCTTCCAATGCTTGAGCAAGTTTTACGACTTGCTATTATTTCCCGCTTATTTTTACGCCAGCTTGCGGCGCTAACTGTCGCTCATTTCCTCGCTCACGGCTGCTTGCAGGCGCTCTTGCAGGCTTGTCACAACGGCATGACGCTTCTTTAACTCTTCTACTTGAGAAGTTAGCTGCCCATTGGCTTCAATTGTAGCTTTGAGCGAGAGAGTTTCAAGTAAAGCTGACTTAATCGCCAGCACGATGGTACATGAATCTAAAACAGAACTAACAGTTTCTTCGCCGTCGTGGCCGTTGCTCAAGGCCAGGCCAGATTCTAGTGATGATAAGGCGTCTCTAAGTACATGTTCTAGCAGGCTTACGCCGTAGTCTTTTTGATTGTCTATGCCTTTGACCAGTTCGCAAAAGTTGAGAAGTTCGCGTTCGGTCCGAGTGGAAAGGCGTGAAACACCCTGCCGGGCTGTTTCCATCCAGATTGCTCTGGTTACCTCTAGTTGGCCGGCTGCTTGGCTAATACGTTGCAAAGCAATGACAGGTTCAATTTCACCTGCTTGCCATTGGCTAAACGCTCCCTGCGCTATAGAGAGACTCGCTTGAGTTTCTTCGATAGGGTCATCGAAAGCATTCATTTGATATATCTATCGGCCATCCCGCTCCTTCCTTCCTCTTTAAGAGTTCTACCGTGCTTTGGTCGAGCTGAATCAGCCCCAAGAGAAAGTTCAGATTAAACTGCTATGTGAGGCTACGAAAACAGCCAGGTAGGCCTCAGAAACCCGCTGGCTCGCAGATTCTTGCTCAATAGTCTGTAATAAGAAATAAGTGGACTAAAATGTCTAGTTTAACGGATTAGTTTAACGGATTAGTTTAACGGACTAGTTCAGAAAGACAGCTTAAATGGCTAATTTTTGCTAGGGGGAATTAGCTTGCCGCTGGTTTGCAGACTAGTTGTGTTGGAATGCTGCGTTGCGCTTGATTTAGAGCTTTCTGTAGGGCTTGCTGTGGCTGGCGGGGTGGCATAAGCGTCTGCATAGTTGCGAACATAGAGGTTGGTGCCCACAGGGCTGAGCTTTCTTGTGCCGATGGGCTTCTTCTCGTCTAAAAGGGTCTGCAAGTTGTCGGCACTCTTCTGAATTTCTTGGGCTCGGCTATTGCCTCGCTCTAAGGACGTGCGCTGTGAGTCATAATATTGTTTGAGCTGTTGCAGCTGTTTGAGCGAATCTTTGCTGCCTTTACCTTTGGCAATGTTTTCTTCTAGCTCTTTTTGCGCTTTTGCTATGGCCTCACTCTGCACCCGAGCCGCTTCCATGGCATCGCGCTCGCCTTTTGAACGGGTAAAGTTCTTGGCGTTTTCAGCTTGCTGCTGCAGTGAGCTCTTAGCGTGCTCTAATACTAAATCTTTGGGCGGTTCCTTAACCTTTGGTAGGTCAACTTTTGCTGCTTTCTTCTCTTCTGACTCTAGGCCGAGTGAAATCAGTGCCTGCTTAGATAGTTTGCCCACTTCTTTTTCTGGCGCTAGGGCAAAGGCAATACGATATTCTTGAATGGCGAGCTCTTTTTTGTTGAGCTTAATGTAAGTATTGGCTAAATAGTAATGAAAAACGGGATTGCTGAACTCAGCCGCTTGGGCGCAACCTAAGCGCGACTCGGCAAGCTTAAAATCCCCATCTTTGAAGGCTTCAACCCCCTCGGTCATGGCGGGGTTCTCGGCTTGGGCGGGGCTAAAGTGAGCTGTTAGCAGCAGTGCCAAGGCTACGGACAAAGCTACGGTCTTGGGCTTCTTGCGGGCCTCTTTCTTAGCCGCTTGTCTAGCAGCTCTAATAGCATTTTTGGGGGCAGTAATTTTCATTGCGAGTTCATGGCTTACTGGAAAAATTGAGATTGGTAGTTCTAGAAATAAATAGGTTACCTACAGCTTTAGTGTAGCCTGAGCCGGGCTGCCAAATCATTACACCAGAGTTTTTGGCTGTTGGCTGCGGTGTACCCGGTGGGCTCTGCCAAGCATTGGCATACTGATCGGTTGTGGTTGGCTCTGTTACTAGATCTTTGGGAGTGCCGTCAAAATCTTCCTGCCAGTTCTTGACGTCAATCCAGGTGGGTAGGCTACCGGTATCTGCTTGAATCTGAATTTGTGGGTCAGTGTGGTCTGCGCTGTCATCTTTGGCAAAAATATAATAGCGGCTAACGTTTTTGTCGTAGTTTTGATTCTCGAGCATTTTGGTCAATTTCGCCATGGTAAAGCTTGGGTCCATACCTTGAATGCGTTGCAATAGCTTTTTCATGGCAGGTTCATAATCGGCCTTTAAAGCCTTAATAATGGCCATAATATTGTGGCCGCTGGCATATTCACCACCAAGCTTGCCGAAACAATTGATTACCCGTGTGGGTGTTTGATGGTCAACTAAGCCGTGAATTGTTTGGTCTGCTTTAGTTTCATAGCCAATTGACCTGATCTTTTTGCCGTCCACAAACCAATTTGACATATTTAAGACGTGTATTGTGACGTAAGACTGCGGGATGGTCATGCTGTAGCTGCGAATGGGGTTGGCTACGGCGCTGGCAGTCGCTGTCGAGTCTAGGCTGCCATTGCTGGCTAAGGCCGATTGGCGAAAGGCATTTGGTATTACAGTGGCACTGCCTTCAATTGGCGCTATATCGGCACGGTTTGGATCAAACACTGAGTCTGAAATTAGGTGGGGCTGCTCACCTTCGTGAAAGGAAGTGAAAGTAAATTTTTTATTGTTGGCTGTCATTGGCACGTAGCCTTGCATGTAGCTCTTCGAGCCTTTGTCTACTTTGCCCACTGTTATGCCAGCGGGTATTTGCCCTGGTGTCATTACCAAATTGCTCTCGTCACCTCTGTCGACCATGGCGATGGGGCAGGTGTTTTGCCTATTTTTATCGATGCCCATGCCAGGGTTAATCATGTTGGCAGTGCGGCGTCCGGCCATTTGATTGAAAAATAGATCTTGGGTTTTGCTACTGGCTAGTTCGCTGTAGAGATTGTCGTTTACTGTTTGAGCAATTTGATAAGCCGCATCACCGTTGCCTGTGGCTTTGGGGCCAGCCTGGCCGCTTTTTTGCATTTCTTCTAGATTGGCATTAATCAAATAAGCTTTGCCCCAGAGGCGGTTGACATTGCTCATACCTACTTTGCCGTTGGTGTCAGCGACATCGGCATATTTCGGGTCGGTGGGCACGCGGATGTCCATCATTTTTCTTGAGACGTTGAGAGCGCCTGCATCGGCAGCGTTGCGTACCTGTCTAGAGCCTCCTAAGAACATTGCTAGTGAGAATAGACCATAAATCAGGGCCATTAAGCCAAAGCCACAGGCAATTACTAGAATGAGCGAGGCCGCTGTCTCACTGCGCCTTTTCTTTCGATTTTTAGAGTGCTTGCTAGATAGCGTGAAATTTAGCGACATTTTTACTCTCAGTGGCTATTGCGCAGCCGGTGTACCAAGTAGCGGCTGTATAGCGCTGGCTCTGAACTCAAATTGGTTCATCCAGGGTAGAGGTATGGGCACATTAATTTGCATCACTGTGGCCACGGTAACCTGACCGTTGATCTGGTCAAAGGTGATTTTTTCTAACTCTACTGAGCGAATTATGCTGGAAGGGACAAAGCGCTTTAGTGAGTTCTTCACGGCTGTCTGGGCCATGCTTTCGCAGCTGCAAGAGCCGGCCGCACGCGCGGCAGTCTCGGCCCATTGCTCGTTGGTTTGGGCTGTGCTCATCAATGCCACAACGTCTACAGCAAAGAGTGCGATGGGAATCAAGACAATAAAACCCATCATCGCTTCAATTAATGTCTGAGCGCTGGGTTTTCTTGATTTCTTGTAGCTTTTTCTCGATGGCATAGTGCTTATTGCGCGGCGAATATGGGATTTTCAATTAGTCGACTACTTGAGACTGTGAATGTGGCCGGTGCGCCTATCCCTGGTACTTTGAAGAAGAAAGGGATATTGAGCAAGGGACGCACAGTTACCGTAGTCGACACCTGTACATACATATTCCCCGAACTGGGGTCATAATCGACGTTAGTTGAAGGACGTTCTACCAACCCCGACGCCCCGCCTAGAACTGTCGCCATCCAGCGGTCAGGAATACTACCTAGGACTGGTCCCTTTGGATTGGTCGCAATACTTTTGGGTAGCTTCACCGCTTCGCGCAGTTGAATGTCATTTAGCGAAGCACAGGCTGTGTAATTGAAGCTGAGGGCAATGATATCAATTACAGGAAAGACGGCAAAGAGAAAGATGAAAAAGAGGGCTGGCCCGAATTCAGCAATCGCTGAACCAAGGCGTTGCCGCTTAGTCTTTCGACTGCGTTGGTTTGAGCGCATGAAATTGACAAGCAAATTTGCTGGCTTAATCACAAGTGGTTATCTTCTCTACTTTTACAAGCTTTTTCTCTAGCTCTCCTGCTTCTTATAATATATTATTCGAAAGCTGCCGCGGCATTAATAATTGGCAGATCCATTCCAGAATTGGCTAACAGAGACAGTCCTGTCTTTACAATTGGCTTGCGATTGCTTAGAGGAATTGGTATTGAAATTTGGGGAAATCCGCTGAGCGTGGCCATGGCGCAGAGCGACATATTGACTGTTTTGTTTTGCTGCAGAAGCTCTGCGGATGCTAGTTTTGAAGGAGGTAAATTGAAGGTGGTGGGGAAGCATAGAGCGCTATCATCGACCAATAAGTCTTCTAGCTTTTGGCGCAATTCTTGTTGTTCAGCGCGTGCTTTTGTGGCTTCATCTTCGGTGGCATCCTTACAATTAAAGAAGCGCTCCCTAATCGCCGGGGCTAAATTGGGATTTTTACTTTCTAGCCATTGGCCATGGCACTGCCATGCTTCATAGGCGCGAATAGCATTAAATATTCCCACAAGGTTATTCAGCTCTAGGCTATCACTTATTTTGATGTGTTCGATTGCCTCAAAACAAGCGCCAGCTTTTGTTATTGCCGCCACTATATCTGGTGCCAGGCTGGGCTCAAGTAAAGCAAGTAGATCATCACAAACCAAGAGTTTTTTGATTTGCTTGTTGGAATTGCTGTTAGCTCCAGCGTTAGCTTCGTTTAGAATCACCTTCGCTACTGTAGCTAAGATTTGATGGCTTGGTGCAAGAATTCCGACTGTGTCAAATGAGGGCCCTAGTGGTAGCACACCAATGCTTGAAACGGCACCATAGGTCGGTCTCAACCCCCAGATACCGCAGTAACTAGCAGGAACGCGAATTGACCCGGCGGTGTCTGTGCCTAAGGCAAAATCAACCATTCCAGCTGCCACCACTGATGCAGAACCACTAGAGGAGCCGCCAGGAATGCAGTCAGGTAGTTGACTATTGATTGGGGTGCCATAGTGAATATTGATGCCATCCATGCTGAAGGCCATTTCATCAGTACAGGTAACGGCCACAAGTTTGGCTTGAGCTTTGAGCAGCTGGCTCACTACTTCGGCATGCACGCTTTCGGGCTGGTGGGTCTGGAGCCAGACAGGGTTGCCAAATCCTGTGGTGCGTCCGGCAATGGCAAAGAGGTCTTTAACGGCAAAGCGCAGCCCAGCGAGGGAAGGTACCGCACTGGAAGCTGCCCTTTCATTAATTTCGGCAATATCTAAGTTGGCGATGATGCCGTTGTAGCTCATAGTTTTAAGTCAGTTCAAAGGGAGCTGCTTAATAGACTCGGCTGGGTCGACCACTAACTTTGACTGTTTCTACGTTTGCCTTGACCGGTAGGCGGCCAAAAGAAGTGCCAAGACTTTCATAGAGGGCAACGTCTTCTGGGCTGACGAAGCGCTGTTTGATGGCGTCTGCTACATCCATGTATTCGATTTTGCCGTCTTGGTACGACACCACAGTGACGCCAAAGGTGCCTAGAGAGATTAGTTCAACAGCTGCGGCACCAACTTCTAAGCCAAAATTAGCATCAACTGGCGTGGCAAAACCACATCTAACTAAGTGACCTGGTCTAAGATCGCGAACTTCTGGGATTTCATAGACCCCTTCTACAAATTGCCCGGTGCGCTTCATGAATTCTTTTATTTCTGGGTCGGCTTTAATGCGGTCTTGCAATTGTTTGACGACATAAGTACCAGCACCAATTAGTTTGCGGTGGCCAAAGGAGTCTGGCTGAGAGTTCATGTCGACTAGTTCATTGCCAGAGGAATCGCGCAAACCTTCTGCTACTACAATCATCACTGTGCCAGCAAACACATCACTTTCTTCGATGCGTTTGATGAATAGTGCTTTAACGTGTTTATAAAGCACGTCAAAATCAACGGGAATTTCAGGAATAAGAATGGCATCAGCGTCGGCTGCTACACCACCTCTGAAAGCTGTGTGGCCCGCATAGCGGCCAAATACTTCCATTACGATAATTCGGTTGTGGGTGCGGCCCGTTGTGTGCAAATCGCGTACTTGCTCAGCAATGCGGTTGATAGTAGAATCGCCGCCTACGCTGTAGGGCATGAGGTCGAGGTCCATGGTCTTAGGGGCATGCACGCAGGCAATGCCTTGGGCCGAAAGGTCAACTACAACGCTGCCAGTATCATCGCCTCCAGCAATTACCAGGGCGTCAAGGTTGAATTTTTTTAGACCGTCTTTGATGCGGTCGTATTTTTTGTCGTCTTTTATTTTTGAAACTTTGACTCTGGAATTGCCCGCTTCGCTGCCAGCCATAAAGACATCTATGGCGGCGATTCTTTCGCGGGTCAGTTCGGTTAATGATTTAATATCGACTAAGTTGTATAGGCCGGCGTATCCATTGGGAATAATCCAGGCAGTCATTCCTTTATTAAGGGCGCTTAGGGCTGCACCTTTAATGACGCCGTTAAGCCCGCCGCAGTCTCCGCCAGATGTGATAATGCCGATGTTCTTCACGCGGCCTCCATTTATGTTTTGCATAGCCAATAGATAAGATCTTCTACTCAAAGTTGACGTTAGCATGCCTGACTCGCCAGTAAATCTTGACTGCTCGAAGGTTCAAGCTGAGTAACAAAATTAAGGTTGTCAATTGAACTTTTTTGAGAAAGCTGACGTTATACAAAGAAGCGTCTAATTTTTGATACTGAAGGGGCAAATGAGATGAAGCGACCTGCCGTTCGTACAGTGCATCTGCTTTTGGGGCCATTTCTAGCGGTAAATCCAGTGCTGCTTTTAGTGCTACTTGTGCTACTGCTAGTGCTGCCTTTTGCGGCAATTGGACCTGCATATTGGGCTCTGGCTGCGTCTCCAGCTCGGGCCAAGACTGAGGCTAAGGCTCAGGCTCAGTCTGCGACTCTAGATTCAAAGCCGATGAACTCTGACCAGCGAGTCGTTCAGGTTCTAAACAGGCTAACATTTGGAGCTAAACCAGGCGATTTCGATAGGGTCAAGGCTATGGGGGTGAAAGCCTATGTTTCTAGTCAGTTAAACCCTCGATCTATTGCCGAGAACCCAGCAGTTGACGTTCAAGTAGCCTCGGCTGAGATCATTCACCGAAAATCGGCAGATTTAATCAAAGAGTTTCGCTTAAAGCTCGCTCAAAAAAATGCAGCAAGCAAGGCTGCTGGCAATAAAGGGGTTGGCTTCAATGAGCAATCTGGTCAGTCAGAAAAAGACGCTGCTGCAGCCAAGCAAGAGCAGATGCAGAAGCTGAAAGAGATTAAGGTAATAGCCGATCAAGTATATAAGACTAGGTTGGTGCGAGCGCTTGATAGTGAGCGGCAGCTACAAGAAGTGATGGTTGATTTTTGGTACAACCACTTCAATGTCAGTATCAATAAAGGCCTTGACCATGTCTTGATTGGCGCCTACGAAGAGCAAGCAATTCGGCCCAATGCACTAGGGCGTTTTCGCGATATTCTCGGAGCCACCTGCTATCACCCAGCCATGCTTTTCTATTTAGACAACTGGCAAAACGCAGCGCCAGGAAGCCCGATGGGGTACCCTCCTGGTTCTGCTGCAAGTCTAAATAATCCAAATGGTGTGAACGGCCGGGCTATGAAGAAAGGCGGTCTCAATGAAAATTATGCCCGCGAGCTGATGGAGCTTCATACTCTCGGTGTTGATGGTGGCTACACCCAAAAAGATGTGAATGAACTAGCTCGTGTCTTAACTGGTCTTTCTCTTCCGAGCAGAGGATATTGGGGGCAGTTTTATCCCGGTCGCCACGACCAGGGCGAGAAAGTAGTTCTTGGTCATAAAATCACAGCTAGAGGTGCTGGCGAAATTGAGGAGGCTCTGGATCTGCTTGCTCGACATCCGTCCACGGCCCATCACATAAGTTTTGCACTGGCTCAGTATTTTGTTGCGGACAAGCCGCCAAAGGCTCTGGTGGATAGAATGGCCAAGCGCTTTAGTGAGAGCAATGGTGATATCAAAGCTGTCCTTACAACCTTATTTGAAAGTAGTGAGTTCTTTGATACACAGTATCAAAACAATAAATATAAAAGTCCCTTACGCTATGCCGTTTCGTCGTTGCGTGCCAGTGGTGGCCGCCCCCCACGCTACGAGCCTATCTATTCGTTCTTGAAGCTCCAAGGCCAACCCCTTTATGGTTGCCTTACTCCTGATGGCTATAAGAATACAAAAGAAGCCTGGCTTAACTCCGATGCCCTCTTGAAGCGCATAAGCTTTGCCACTGCTCTTGGTGCCGCTGCTAATGTTCAAGCTTATGATCAAGTGCTGCGCACTGTAAATGGTGGCTCGCTTTCTGATAGCACTAGTGCAGTTATCGCTAAATCTGCTGAGCCATATAAAACAGCCCTTCTGTTAGGTAGTCCTGAGTTTATGACTTATTAGGGGCGTACTCAAATTTATCTTGGGGCTAAAGGGAGATTTGGGCGATTAGGTCAAACCTCTTTGGTATTGCTGGTGACATAGGGCTTGTTGGTGGTGGCAAGATTCTATCAGTTAAAATAGAGTTGAGAACGGTGTCTTCTTCTCGGTGGAGCTGAAATGCAATTTTTGCGATCTTATTCAATCGCCCTGGCCGCTTTATTGGCTCTTGTTTTCTTGTTGTTTTCTCCGGAGGAAGTTTCTTCTAGTCCAGAGCAACACATCGTTTTTGCTACAAAAGAGTCATTGGGTAGGCTCACTCTGTTGCCAGCAGATTTCGACGGGTTGAACAAGCATCCGCGGGGGCGAACACTAGGTCAAGCACTAGGCAAGCAGACAGTGCCAGCTAATAAGGTATTGATGATTTCGTTCTTTGATAATATTCAAGGTAATGAAAGAGCTTTTTCACTACTGCCACCGCGGGTAATTGCAGCTCTAGATTTTCATGGCACAGGCGTCGATGACCGCACGATTGTGGCTATGAGCAAGCTCCCTTGTTTGGCTGACTTAAAGCTTGTTGACTTGAGTGATACTGAAATTACCGATGCCTCAATACTCGCTCTGAGTAATCTCAAGTATTTGCGCACTTTGGTATGCAGTAGCACTGCTATTCA
>LNEX01000222.1 GCA_001464165.1 bacterium Ga0077546 | reverse complement strand
GGAATTCAATTACTAAGGGAAGAACCCGGAGTTCTTGTAGTCCGTGTAACATGCAGCACCTGTGGTCATCCCCTGGGCGTAGCCATAGTAGGCACGACTCCTAAACCACAGAAGCCTGTATCACTACATCCCCGCGATTGGACGAAGCGTGACAAAGATAGACTTGTAGGCATGCCGCCTATAACCTACGACGATGTGCTAAATGCTCACCAATTCTTCAAGGGATTGGACACTGACTGGCACAAACTTTTACCAAAAGCCGGTAAGGCCAGCTAGAATCCGCAAAGACCCAAAGTTTTCTCCACCTAATCGTTGTTGATAAAGAAATAGGTCAGGTTATCCTGGCCTATTTCTTTGTTTTGGCCCAAAAGACTCAGAATCTGGCACAATCACATTATTATGCTAAATAAGTCAGATAAGACTAATAGAGGCGGCATAACTAACATGTTTGCCACCGAGACACGCCTAGCCCCAATAATCGCCAAGAGCAACCCTGATATCGAGGTAGCCTGGTATTACCCCAACACCTACGAAATAGGCATGTCTGGGCTCGGCTATCAACTTGTATGGTGGCTTTTTGAACAACATACAAATGTATTGGTCCGTCGTGGTTTTACCGACACAGAAGAAACCAACATTGAGCAGTGCCAATTACTTGGTTTCACGGTTTCATGGGAATTAGACTTTATCAATATTCTCAAGATCATGAGCGACAAGGGCATTGCTCACACTGCCGCAGGCCGACAAGCAGAGCAGTCAACCCCAATAGTCTTTGGCGGGGGGCCAGTTCTCACGGCCAACCCTGAACCTTTCGCTGAATTCTTCGACGTTATTCTACTAGGTGACGCAGAAGCAATAGTGCCTGCTTTTGTAGCCGCCTGGCAAACTGTCAAAGAGCTGCCTGACCGCCGACAAAAGTTGATTAAACTTTCGCAAGTTCCAGGAATTTATGTACCGAGCCTATACCAGGTCGAGTACGAACCCAGCGGATCAGTACTTGCCATCACCCCTACCAATGTCAATCCGAGCCAGGTAGTGAAGCAAGTTTTCACTCCACCAGATGACTATGTGGCCCATACTCAGATATTAAGCAGTGCCACCGCCTGGAGTGACACATTTTTGATCGAAGTGGTGCGCTCTTGTCCTCAAGAATGCAGATTTTGCCTTGCCAGTTTTTTGACTCGTCCATTTCGTGCCACCAATATTGACACCATTATCGAAAAGATAAATGGGGCAATGAGATATACCAAACGTATCGGCCTACTGGGGCCATCAGTGACTGAGCATCCCCATTTTCATCAACTAGCAGAAAAGCTGATAGAAAGACAAGATCTAGAAATGACAGTTGCTTCGGTCAGGGCCGATAGCCTGACTGTTGAGATTCTTGCCACCATTAAGAAGCTTGGTCAGCGCTCAGTTACAATTGCCATCGAATCTGGTTCAGAAAAACTTCGCACGGTCATGAAAAAGAATCTTACAGAGGCCGAAATTTTCAAGGCTGTTGAATTGATCGAGGAGAGTGGTCTAAGCGGCGTGAAGTTCTACGGCATTGTTGGCTTACCGCATGAAAGCCAAAGTGACCTCGACCAAACCATAGATCTGATGGCAAGGCTGAAGAAGAAGCACAAGCGTCTGAAATTTGTCTTTGGCGTCAGCTCCTTCGTTCCCAAAGCTCAAACCCCTTACCAGTGGGCCGGCCGAGACAAAGACTGTCAGCGAAAACTAGAATTTATCCGCAAACACCTTTCAAAACTAGGCATTGAGGTTCGACCAGAAAGTCATAACTGGAGCGATATTCAAGCACTTATTTCCCGCGGCGATAGAAGATTGTCGACAGTGTTAATGGCGGTAGCTGCCTCAGACGGCAAAATCGGCGCCTGGAAGCGAGCACTGCGCAGCTTAGCAGGGCAAATCCCCGGTCTTGACTACTATGCCTTTAGAGATATCCCTAAGACAGAAGTTCTCCCTTGGTCGCATTTAGTAGATGAGACCAAAACGGCTTATTTGTTAAAACATGACCAAGCCGCCCAGTTAGCGGCCCTTAGCTAAGATCATATAGCCGCAAATGGCCCACAAAAGAAATAAAGCAGATAAACTAGTTGTAGAGATTTCCGGAGCGAGAGACTCATGAATACACCCGCGGCTGATAAGAAGGTAGCTGAACAAGTAGCTAACCTAATTCAACCAATAAGAGACGATCTACTAAGTGGCGCTGCTGAAATTGCCCTACGGGCAATTACTGTTTTTCAGAGCGTCTTAGCAGGAGAGCAAGCCTCAGTAGAGCAAGTCAAGATCAATCTCACTTATACAGCCAAAAGCCTTATCGACGCCCAACCAGCAATGGCGCCGCTATTTCACCTTGGCAACGACGTCTTGCTAGCGATTGAAAATGCCCAGACCGTAGAAGAAATTCACAGTCGCTGCGACACAGCCTTAACCAAATTTGAAAAGATGCTTTGTGCCAGCGCTTCCACCATAGCCGATATTGCATACGACTTAATTGATCCAGGCGAACTGATTTTTGCTTATTCTTTTAGCTCTACAGTTGTGAGCGCCCTTCTCAACGCCAGAGCCAGGGG